>JAYVHC010000743.1:0-12219 GCA_043771575.1 Planctomycetia bacterium | reverse complement strand
CGCTGCGATGGCAACTCAACTGAGAACGTCGCTTTCGGTGGCCCGATTTTCTATGGTCATGCTCCTGGCGGCGATGAGGAAGCCGACCATCACGGCAATGTATTCTGGTCGCAAGCGCTAGAAGCCAACAAGATTTATCAAATGCTTGACGGCAAGCAACGCAAAGTTGCCGAAGTCGCCAAGACTCCTCGCGAACAGTTGGTCGCTTTCCAAGGCAAGAGTGCGCCGTTCACCGGCATTCCTGTCACCGACCTGACTGCCGATCAACGCGCGCAAATGCAGCTGACCTTGGGTAAGCTAGTCGAACCGTTCCGCAAAACAGATCGCGAAGAAGCCCTACAGTGCCTCACTTCACAAGGTGGCCTCGATGCTTGCTACCTTTCGTTCTTTACCGACAACGATCTTGGCAAGGACAAAGTCTGGGACAACTGGCGTCTAGAAGGCCCCGCGTTTGTGTGGCACTACCGCGGCGCTCCCCACGTCCATGTGTGGGTCAACGTAGCCGATAGCCCCAAAGTTGAACTCAACGCCTAAACTGCTCCGCTTCAAAAAATTTTGAGTGTGTAGAACGGTTGTCCCCAACCGTTCTGCCGAAGGGAAACGGACCAAAACCTGGACTTCAACCACCGCGATCTGCACTCTTAGCTGGACAGCGCCGCTTTGCACTGCAATGCGATTTTTTGTAACTTCTTTCGGCCAACTGCCTGCTTGTCTGGCAGGGGACCGAACTCTTGAAAAGCAAAAGTTTGCCGAACACTAAATGTCCTTGGACAGTGCTGGGTTAATAGGTCCACCAAGTTGGCAGGCAGGAGTGCATGAGTCAGCGGAACGTAACGCGTGTCCTCGATATGAAAAGCACCCGTGGTGCGACCATATTTATAGTCGTGTGCCACGCCGCCCTCTGAGGTGAGAACTTTGCTTGAAACTGTTTTCTCTGGTACCGATACAAAGATCCGCTCTGCAAGTCTGATCCAAATCGAGCGCGCTACTCAAACTTCAATTCGCTAGCCACACTTCCCTCAAGTAACAAAATACTTCTACGTTGAAGTGCATCTGTGCGGGCGGCGAGTTGTCGCGCGAATTCTTGGCGGATCCATTGTTGATCAGCCTGAATTGATTTCGCTAATCGCTCAATCGTTGACAGTTCGCTTTGCCACTGGCGAAGGTCTGGATGCGATGCTCGCGGCAGGCTTGGCATTGCCCAAGCGTTTTTCCCGAGATCACGGTTCCCGAGATCACTTTGAATCTGCTGCGGAACTCCCACAAGTTGTCGCAGATTCCCCGATCGCTGCAGAATCGCAATGTCAGAGCTGAATATTGCAAGCACCTCGCGATAGGCAGATTCCATACGTTGAAGTCTGTCACGAGTCGCGTTGCATTCACTGCGCAGTAGAGCTTGGGTGTCCGCTAGTTTAGCCATGCTTTGCGATTGCTGATCCATTTTCTTGCCAACGGAATCCGATTCAAGGCACACTTTTTCGAACTTGCTTTTCGCGCGTTCGAATTCTGGAGTTACATTCTGCAGTTGCGTTTCCGCGTGCACCGCCGCGATACGAAGTCGCTCATGTTCAGCAACCACGGGTGACTCCGTTTGGAAGCTACTCGCCGAGCTTACTTCTGCCTGATTCTGTTCGGCGAGATAAGCATCGTACATCGATTTGGCAGCATTGAGTGCAGCTTTGGATTGCTGCAATTCGCGCACAGCAGATTCGTACCGCCGCGACGGTTCTTCCAATTCGCGGGTCGCCAGTACGCGGCGATGCTCGGCATCTTCCGACTCACGCTTCAGCGTCCTCAAGGCCGTTTCCATGGCTTCCAATTTATGGGGGATCGATTCCAATTCCGCTAACTTAGGGCACAGATTTTTGAGTTCCAATTGCCGCTCTTCAATCACCTTCGTTAAGGTTGGAAAACGAGCGGTAACTTCTTTCAGTTGTTGCACCGCGTCGGTTAGCGTACGAAAGGCCGGATCATGGGCGACAAGCTCATCATGCACCAGCTCACTCAGCCGCTTGACTGCGGATTTACGCAGCAAGTCTTTGTCGTGCACTTCATCCTGCACAACCTTTAATTCGCTTCTCGCGGTGACTATATCACTATCTCGCAAAGATCGGTCTTCCTTATCACCAAAGCTGGCCCGGGCAAAAGCATCGATCTCGCCCGCGACCGATTGGATGAACGCGAGAGCGTTATGAATCGATATGCCAAGCTGGTAAGTTACATTGCCGTACTCACGGATGCCTTGGAGGGAGTCGTTTTGCAAAATGCTTCTTTGCCACTCGTCGAGCCGGTGACCCATCCGCCGTATGGCTCCCGGGAGAATGCGTTCCTTCAGCATCTGGGCTCGGGCGATGACAAAGTTGTCGGCAAGTATCTCCGCTTGCTGATCGTCGACCGCTTCGCGATGCTGCAATTCTTGTCGCCGAGTTTCGGTGAACGGCATTTTGCGCTTGAACCATCCGATGACGCCTGATTGCTGCTGCTTAAAAGCATCGTACTCGGTTGCGAAGGTAGCGAGTTCCGCTTGATCACGCGCGCGCTCTTGTTCAATGCGTCGGATCGCCTCATCGATCGCCCCGGCAAGAGCGGTAGGATCGCTCGTGGTCGTTGCTTCGGCAGACATTTTTGAAAACGCGGCTTGCAATTCGCGGTAGCTGGTGGCTTGGTCGAGTGTGTCCAGCCAGGATTGAGGGGTGGCCATGATGTGCTCGTTGTAGTGGTATCGAAAGCCACGAGGAATTTCGTGGCAACGAATCGATCTAGACTACCATATTCCAAATCGTTCAGCACCGTTTTTACAGCAATCGCGAATGACCTTCGCGGCAGCGCTGTGCTACTGGATAATTTGGAAATCCACGTTAGTTTGACCGAATTTGCGCCCCTTCATATCTTCAATCGTCAGCTTCAGTGTGTAACGGCCTGGCTTAACGTCTTGTGGCATGTACATGCGATAAGCGATGAAGTAGTCGCGGCGTTGATTGCGACAGACGTGTTCGTCCATCGGTAGTAACTGGTCCGCGACACGACGACCATTGCTGTCGACGATTTCGTAGCTGCCTTGAAGCTGTGTTTCAAATCCATCTTTGACAGGGGTCGATACGAAGTTGTCGAGTTCGCAGTACAGCAGCAGTTCTTGGTCTTTGCGGAAATGGTATTGCGGAAATTTGCTGATGATTCCAAAGCTATCGACTTCGGTGCAAAAGGTTGCATTTTGAATTTCAAGGTTACTGACGGCCGCGAGATTCATCTGAGCTTTGCGGTGGCTTTGGAGCGCCAGCGTCCAGCGTCGATTGAGCACGGGGTTACCTTTGGGATCGGTGGCCGCATGCAATGCTTGAAATTCGTGCTGAAAAAACTCCTGTTCGTGCGGTTGCAAGCTGCCAATCGGAGTCATGGCGGCATCTAAGTCGTCCAAGATCAGACTCAGCAGGCGCTTCTTGGCTTCAATCGATAGCTTTTGATCGGGACTCAGTGCGACCGCACCGTCCGATTCGGATCGCAGGGCAGCCAGCGTTTCACTAGCTAGCACGCGCCAATCGGATTTGGCTGTTTCGATCTTGATCGTCTTTGCAGAGATGGCCACTACATTTTCGCCCGGCAGGCTGTCACTGGCTGGACCATCCGTTGCCTGCGCTGGAATTGACTGCGCTGTTGCGGGCTGTTCGGGTTTAGTTGGCGAAGTCCCTGGAACGGGCTGATTACGCGCGTTCCTCAAACCCTCTTTGGAAAGCGGATGCGACGAATTTGCATCCTTGGGAGCATGTTTTGTTACCTGCTCATTGACCTTGTCATCGGCAGCCCTGTCATCGGCGGCAGACTTTTGTTTTGTTTTTTGCGAATTGTTGACTGGATTTTGAGCCAGCGGAGTGGCGGGAGGATGATCAAATGAAGCCGACTCGGTGTCGTCGGACATCGAAAAATTCGCCGAGTCAGCCTGCTTCTTTGCCAGCAAGTCTTCCGTCGCGTCAGCTCGCATGTTTTTCAATGCTTGCATTTGACGACGGAACAACTCTTGGCTTTCCGAAGGCAGGTCATCGCCAGCATCTTCGTCCGCGATGTCGGAGATGGTGCGAGATTGACTATCTGGACGCGGTGCAGTGGTTCTCGCATTCTCTCCTGGTGACGGCCGCAAACGCGAAGCGAACCCACGCGGTGTCCGCGCCTCGGGCTTTTCAGTTACCAGCAGAGGATCGAATTTGTCCGTTTTCTGAAACCAAGGCCCACGGCAACCAACAACAGCGGCAGGAACAAATAGCATCAACAAGACTAGCGGAATTGGGAGCCGAATCGCCGACAAACGTTGAACCGAGGCTTGCTTGCCCATTTTGGATTGCTTCCTATGCATTAGTGCGCAGCGCATCGTGCGCGAGCTGACCTCGACTCATATAGGAAAAAAAAGTTTCAAATGCAAGCGAAGTTAGGCAAGATGTGCGGACCCTTTGAGTGCCCGGAGTGGTGTTTGTGTTAACAAACTCGCACTAGTGCTTCATCCAACTTTAATTTTGGGGTGGCACGCTCTGAGGCTTTGCGAAGGGCGTGCTAGCGTCGCAAGAAACACCACACCCATCGAAGACTCTGGGTTCTGGCAAAGGTTGAAAAGTAGGGTCGGACCAAGGAAGAATTACATCAGGTGATCAACTGGCTGACGGCTACGCAACGATCTCGTGCAGCACATTTCCATGCACATCGGTCAGTCGGAAATCGCGGCCGGCGTAGCGATAGGTGAGTTTCTCGTGATCGAGTCCCAGAAGGTGCAGGATGGTGGCATGCAAGTCGTGCGCGCTGACCGGGTTCTCTTGTGCGGCAAAACCGAATTCATCCGTACTGCCATACACAGTGCCACCTTTTATACCACCGCCAGCCAGCCAAACGGTAAATCCATAGTGATTGTGGTCGCGGCCTAGCTTGGGTTGGTTTCCGCTCAGTTCAACACTGGGCGTCCGACCGAACTCGCCGCCCCACATCACGAGAGTCTCGTCGAGCATTCCGCGGGATTGCAGATCGCTTAGCAAAGCCGCAATCGGACCGTCGATCTCAGCAGCTAGTTTACGGTGTGTGCCTTCGATGTTCTCATGGTTGTCCCAAGGCTGCCCAGCGCCGTGCCACAGCTGGACCATCCGCACTCCACGCTCGACCAAACGCCGCGCGATCAAGGTTTGCCGACCATGCACACTGCTGCCATACATGTCTTGAATGTACCGCGGTTCATCTTTGATCTCGAACGCGTCGGCAGCCGCCGTCTGCATGCGATACGCCAACTCAAACGATTGGATGCGCGCCTCCAGGCGCGGGTCGAGTCGTTCGCGTCGGTGGGCTTCATTCAACTGCTGGAGCAGCGCAAGTTGTTGCCTCTGGGTTTGCAAGGTGGCGTGTGGACTGCGAATGTTGTCAATCAGTCGATCGACGGATGTTTGATTTGAGTCAACATAGGTTCCTTGCATCGCGCCAGGGAGAAAAGCCGACTGCCAATTTTCGGCTCCCTTGATCGGTAGCCCACCGGGGCACATCGCGACGAACCCTGGCAGATTCTCATTCTCACTGCCCAATCCATAGTTCAACCAAGCTCCCATGCTCGGCCGCGCTTGAACAGAATCACCGCAGTTCATCAACATCAGCGACGGCTCATGGTTGGGCACTTGGGCATACATCGAACGGATGACAGCGATCTTATCGATATGCTGGGCCGTCTTGGCAAACAGTTCGCTGACTTCAATGCCACTCTCGCCATATTTATGAAACTTGAATGGCGACGGAAACGCGGCTCCCGTCTTGCGTTCGGTGATGCGAGTATTCGGAATCGGCTGGCCCGCGTGCTTAAGCAGCGCGGGCTTAGGATCGAACGTATCGACGTGCGACGGTCCGCCGTTGAGGAAAAAGTGAATTACACGTTTTGCGCGCGGCGCGAAGTGCGTCGTCACAGCCGCAGTCGCTCCAGTTACGGATTCCTGCAGCATGCCGGCGAGCCCCACTATGCCCAAGCCCACGCCTGAGCGCGCTAGCATATCGCGACGAGAAAAACTGTAAGGTGTCATGTCGAAGTTCTTTCGCTCATCGATTCGGGCTCAACTTCGGGGACTTCCTGGCTGCAGCAAACGAGGCGACGAATGAGCCTCCTCATTGGCAGAGCGAGCGAATCTTTCTAGTAACCAGTATTGCATTGTAGTTGCTAAAGCGATCGCACCATTGCAAAGCAGCATACCGCCCATACCAAATCGCAGCAGCGGGCTGCGGACCTGCTGCGCGAGATAGAATTCGGCACAAGCAACGATGCCTACAATAGCTAAAATAAGCACTAGTTTCAGCGCTCGCATGCACGGCACCTGGATCAGCCCGTAAGTGCAGAACGCTGTGATTGAGGCGGCATAAAACATTGCTAAAAATCGCAGTGCATCATAATCGGTGACCATCCCCAATACCAACCGGTATGCCGAAATCGACACGGCAGCTAGCCCGGTGAACGCGAAAATATCGGCGATGGAATATTTTTCACTTGGCTCAGCGCTACTGTCGGTCGTTGCGCGGGTTGTAGTTCCGCGTTGTGCTTGCTTAGGCCATCGAGCTCGAGAGAACATGGACCGCAAGGCTTGAAGACAGATGATTGCTAAACGCAACTGGAGAAACATTGAAACGAGAAAAACAAACACCGCAACCCAATAGCCTCCTGTGATTCCCAGCAGTGGCAAAACCTCGCGGTTGTTTCGAAAAGCGTCGACAACCAGAAATGTAATCGCAGCCATGGTCAAGCCAGCGGAAAGTGCCCCCATGCAGAGGAAGATTCTAAGCGAACTCTCGACTGTCTGAATCCGATAACGCGAAACGTAAATTGCCAGTGTCAGTACTTGAGTAACCACGACTCCCCAGACCAACGCGTCATAAAGGTCAATCCTGTACCAATTGGCTTCGTCAAAGATCAGCAGGCGTGAACAGTAGGCTGCAACTGTTACGAAAGCAATTTGCCCAATCAAAACGTTCACTAATCGCTTGCGCTCGGTTGTTTGATGCGGCGCGACGATATTGGTTTCGGACCATGTGATTGCATCGCTCATGGCACCCCCCCGTACTGATTGAAGCATGGTTCCGATGGTTGAAGGGCACTACGCGATTGCTCCTGAATTCCTCCGGCTTACCTGAATTCTGGCGGCTTACCTGAATTCTGGCGGCTTACCTGAATTCTGGCGGCTTACCTGAGCAGCAACATTAAATCTAGCATATCCTGAGCCAAGAGCAAATTATTCTTACATGCGTGGGCAGCTTTTCCAGTCGTTTGCGCGGCGGTCGCTGGAAATTCACGTGAAACTCCAGCAAACTATCGGTCTGGGCGCCGGCGGCGACCCTTAGGTGCCTTAGTTACGAAAATGCGGGGATCACCCCGGGTTGGTCGCGGCGTTGAGCTCACCGGCTGGAGGCGAGCACCTGAACCCTGCGGCGGTTGGCTCCGGTAATTCAGTCGACAAGATCTTCGTTTGCAAAATGAGTGCTCCAGGGAAAACAATACACGCGCCAGCTGATGGTGAGTTACAAGGCGATATGCGCATCCTTGCCCGCGCGATGAACCAGTGGATTGTCGCAATGAAAGTTCCCGACGTCGAGAAAGCGGTGATGGAAAGCCGATTGTCATGGCGTGTGCACTTGTTGCCGTATCTCGGCGAGGAAGAGTTATACCGCAGGTTTCGTCATGCGGAACCGTGGTTCAGCGATCATAATTCGAAGTTGATTGAGCGCATGCCGGCGGTCTATGGCGCAGGGGCGAGTGGCGGGCGCTGTCGCGTGCACGCATACGGCAACGAGCGGGTGGCGGGGTTTCCCCTGGGCTTGCGAAAAGCTAAGACGCAACTGCAAAATCAAGTATGCTTGTTCTACTGCGCTCCGCAAAATGCAGAAACGTGGACCGCTTCCACTTGGATGGCGGCATCACCGATGAGAATGCAGGCGGCACTCGGCTGGCCGGTCGGTAAGTCGATCGTCGCCGGATTTGCTGATGGAAACTCGGCGATACTTCCAGCCACCCTGCACCCAAGCAAACTCGCTGCCTTCTTTAATACCGATAACAAGCCGAAATTCAATCTGGAACTCGCACTCGAATCACCCACGATGCCGCTGCGCATCGAAGTTGCAATTCAACCTGCTTCGCCGATCGCGGGTCTCTACCCGCTTACTGAAGTGCCCATTCCCGCAGTTGACTCGCAAGCAATGGCAACAGAACCAATTGAAACAGATCGCCCTGGCCATCCTTAACTATGAATCCACTTTTAGAATGTTGCCACCAGCTCGCCGCGATACCAGCAATGGGATCATCGCTCCGGAGAATTACCAACTCAGTTGGCGTGTTCATGTCTTGCCCTTTCTCGGCTATGCGAACTTGTACAGCCAGTTTCGCTTAGCGGAACCGTGGGACAGTCCGCACAACTCGCAACTCCTGAAGTGTATGCCCGACTGCTTTCGCGATGCAACCGCGTCACCCACAAGCAGCGAGACACGCATCATGTCGTTCAGCGGCCCAGGCACGCTCTTTCCAGCAGTAGGCGATGCTACCAAACTATCGCAGATCACTGATGGAATTTCCGCAATGATTGCTTTCTTTCAAGCCCCACCGAACCAGACTGTCCCGTGGACAAAACCAGAGGACTATGAACTCGACGCAACCAGCGTGACAACCGCCACTCCAGCCTTGAGCAAACTTCGCAACGCCCTGGGCATTGAAATCGCACTCATTGATGGTTCGGTCCTCACAATTCCTCCCGACTATCCACTGGAAAAAATCCAGGCAATGATCACGCCTCGTGGTGGTGAAGTTGTGAATGCGAGCGAGCTGCGAAACTGATGGATTCTGGGCCGAACAAAACCCTGATGCTCGAATATGGCGGCAAGGATCGTCAATACAGCTTCCCCCATCTAACGGTGCTCGACGAACAGGGCAAGGTTCTGACGAATCAAGAAAGGGGATCGCTCGAAGAAGGGCGTGACTAAGGTAAGGCACGGTCGCATCCGGCAGATGCGACCCACAGTGGGTCACTCTTGCCGAGTGTGACCGTTTGCAGGCTCAGAATGCATCCTAGCCATGCTCTCGCGGATGTGTACGAATGCAGCGCAACTCAACCATCCGGAAACTGTCGACAGTACTCGTATACGGCCATGGTGGTGGCCGTCACAACATTGAAACTGGCGGGCAATCCATAGACCGGAATCTCAACGACGTCATCCAGCCGATCAAGAATTTCCTGCGGGAGCCCTTCTCGTTCCGAGCCAATCACGAGCGCCGTTTTACGCACGAAGCGAAAGTTATACAGCAGTTGTGAGTTGGTTGTTTGTTCGAGGCCCACACATCGAAAGCCCTCATTTCGCAAGCGATCGAGCACCGGCGGCAGACTGCGCGACGATGTGATCGTGACGGTATCGGCGGCATCGCGCGCGATCTCGCGATCGACTTTCCCAGAACCGCAATGCACTATCCGAGTGATACCGCTGCAACCGGCCAATCGCACCATACGGCTAAGATTCACATTGCTGCGAAGCGGACAGGAGACCAGCAGCAACTCGCGCGGTGCGACAAGCAACTTTGGCGGCTTATGTCGGATATGTTCAAATTGAGGCATGAAGTAGATTCTATCACTGTCTGCTGCTTGAGGATTCTCGAAAAATCGCAATGTCTTTTCCATAGTTCTCCGACCTATCGGTATGTCACATCTGCCAACGCAAGCTGGAAGAGCTGGCAGCTTACGCTATTAAGGTGCGAGCCGCGTGATTGTCCAAGACTCAGCCTGTTTATCCGCGTTATTCCTTGAATACAGAAACCGATCGTGAAGACGGTTCGGTCGGCCCTGCCAAAATTCGACGCGATTGGGTTTAAGCAGAAAGCCGCCCCAATAATCGGGACGAGGGATAACTTGATCGCCTGCGTAAGTTTCTGCCAACTGTGCTGCGCATTGCTCCAACTGACCTCGGTCGGGTAGCGGTTGAGATTGCGGACTGATTACGGCACCGATTTGACTGCCGCGAGGTCGAGCCTGGAAGTACTTGTCACTGGTGGCTGAGTCGGTATATGCGACAAGACCTTCGACGCGCACTTGTCGCTCGATATGTGGCCAAAAAAGCACCAACGCGGCAAGGGGATTGGCCAACAACTGCTGAGCCTTGTCGGAGCGATAGTTGGTGAAGAACGTGAATCCCGTGGCGTCAACCGTTTTCAGCAAAACGATGCGGGCCGAGACGCGCCCGGAACTATCCGACGTTGCCAGCGTCATCGCCGTGATCTCGAACCAAGGAGGGGCAGGAGCAGCGTGGGCAAACTCCATCCATTTCAGAAATTCAGCGGTTGGGTTGGGCTCTAGAAGTGCCTGATCTAATGAATTTTGGTCGTAATTCCGGCGAAAGTCTTGAATTTCCACTTGAGTTTGCATCCAAAATTCGAGAATAAGCGAACAACGACATATTGTATGGTAGTTTTTCAATTGGGGCACAGCTTGGCATCAGCAGAGCTCGACTTTTGCACATTTTTTGGCACAGCAGTTGCATCTCTCACTGCGGGCAAGGGGACTTGCCAGCTTGGCAAAATCTAATTGCTGAGGGAGATGATGACAAAACGATTAGAATTCACTGACGATCATATTGGAGGGTGCATCTTAGTTGCTTCCCCGAACTGGAGCAGTGAAATGTACGGTCGAAGTGTGTGTCTATTGGTGCATCACGGCAAGGAAGGTTCTGTCGGCGTTTTTTTGAATCGTAGTATTGCTGAGCCCCCCGCCCAGTTGTGGAAGCATCTGGCTGGCGAGCATGCAACTGCGCGATCACAGCGCCGATTGCGCTTTGGCGGACCAATGTCGGGACCAGTCATTGCGTTGCATAATCAACCAGAACTGGCCGAGTACACGACCGTCGATGGCGTTTACGTGGCTTCTCAGTTAGAGAATCTCCAGCAACTGATTCAGTCACAGGACACAGTCGAAGTGCGGATCATTGTCGGTCATGCCACTTGGAGGCCTGGAGAGCTCGAAAACGAATTACGCGACGGAAAATGGTTGCCGATGTCGGCGTCGCCCCAGTTGGTGTTCTGCAGCGAAGACGAAATGTGGACACGCGCCCTACGCCAAATTGGGAACCACTTTGTGGTTGCTATTTCCGGAGCCACCGGACAACCAGCCAGTTTGTTGCTGAACTAGTGCTTCGTCCAATGTGAACTCTGCTCGGGGTACCCTGCCATCTTACCGGCTGCGTCGCTTACGATCTTGCTCGATACTAGTGAAAGCGTCAAACCATGTTTGCGGTTTTGGCAAGCCCGAATTTCGCGACTCAGCCTCCCCAGATGCGTTGGTAATTGCGCTGATCACCAGCGCTGCATCCAGGGGCGAGAGCACATTGTCGCCGCTGGTATCAACATCGAACAATGTCAGGTCCGCCAACTCGCGGGGTACTCGCAAGTTGCCGCGAGCCAAGTTGGCGGTCGAACCGTTAAGTGCATTGATCACGATGAGCGCATCCAAAGCCGAAACTTCGCCGTTTCGATTCACGTCCAGTCGATTGAGGTTATTCTGCCAAGGCAGCGGATTGGCAATAATGTTGAATGTTAGCGGCAACAGTTTTGAGCTGGTTGAATCCAATGCATCCGTTACAGTCACGTCAACTGTAGAAGTAGTACCTGCCAGGGAACTTGCAAAAAAGACGCTCGGTTTCAATGCTAAAGTACCGCCGCGAATTTCGAATCTAGCATCCGTGGTCGCAAAGATATATTGTGCCGCAGGATCCTCGTCGGTAACGCTAATTTGTGAAAGTTGAAACCCTTTTTGTTGCGCAGGTACACCGGGAGTAACCAATGAAATTGACGTCGGAGGATCGTTGACATTGGTCAAAGTGATCGTGATCGGCAAGGAACCGCTGCGCGAGGGTATTCCGCTGTCGGCAACGTGAATCGGCACTGCGTAACTTGCAATCGATTCGTAGTTCAAGTTTGCACCTGCTGCAACGCTAACCACGCCGGTGATCGGGTTGATCGTGAACGGACCCGAGCCGACCGAAAAGCGGAGGTTGTTATCTCCGTCTTGGTCCTGGGCAAGCACTTTACCTACGACTGTTCCAGGAGTCGAGTTTTCAGCAAGCGAGAACCTTTGGCCTGATAGCACTTGGGGAGCGAATTGATTGGAAATTTCTACGTCGACGTTGAATAGTACCACTCGAGAGTTCGAAGGCGAACCGTCATCGAATGCCGAAATGAAAACCCGATAACTG
>JAYVHC010000742.1:0-1616 GCA_043771575.1 Planctomycetia bacterium | reverse complement strand
ATGTCCTTCTCAAGTGCCGCTAAGCGATCGCTGAGCATTTTCTTGGCAACAGCTAGATCTTGGCTCATCTCAGGCGAACAGTAGCTGAACATGTAAAATTTGACTTTGGGTTCTGTGCCGGATGGACGAACGGCAAAGTAGTTACCGGATTCCACCAGGTCGAGCATGACCATGTCAGCAGGCAGTGAATCGAGCCGCTCGGTAGTGCCGTCGGACTTGAGAATCGTGAGCGTTTTGTAGTCTCTAACTTGGGCGACTGCGATACCGCCCAGTTGTTTAGGTGGCGCAGTGCGGAAGGACTCCATCAACCTCTTCATCAGTGTCATCCCCTCGCTCCCTTCCATCTGCACGTTTACGAGCGTCTCTTGGTGACAACCATGTTGAATCTCCAACTCAGCCATTCTTTGGTGCAGCGATTTGCCTTGCGATTTTAGATGTGCGGCCAGCATGGCCATCAACAGACAAGCAACCGCACCGTCCTTGTCACGAGCATATTGTCCAATCAAATAGCCGTGCGATTCCTCAGTACCGAACACGAAATCATCTGGACCAACGGCATCCATCACGCCAGCGATCCATTTGAAACCCACATGCAAATTGCCTTCGCAGCGGACACCGAACGACGCGGCAATACGTCGAATCAATTCAGTCGTCACCAGTGTCTTGATCACATACGACTTCGGCGTGAGTTTTCCAAGCAACTTCATTTGCGAACATATAAAGTCAGTCAGTATCGCCCCGAGCTGGTTACCGTTGAGTGTCGCCCACGGTCCGCTCGTATCCGTCGTCAACGGCGCTGCACAACCCATGCGGTCGCAGTCTGGGTCTGTGGCGAGGATGATATCGCAGCCAGCCTGTCGAGCGTAGGTGATAATTTCGTCAAAAACCGCAGCGTTCTCCGGATTGCTGACGTGACCAGGTACGTTTGGAAAATCACCGCTCGGTTCCGAGTGTCGCGCGTAGACCTCGCACTTCGCAAAACCCGCTTTCGCAAGCAAGGGCATTACCGCAAAAGCCCCCACTCCATGCAGGGGCGAATAGACCACTTTCACATCGCGAGAGCCCGGCCAAGCAAACTTGACGGCTTCGGAAAGATAAGCGGCATCTATTTCTGCCGTACAGATCTTGACCTTCCCGGCATCGAGTGATTCTTCAAAATCAACTTTCTTGATAGCCTCAACGTTCATGACGCGGTCGATGATTGCTTTGTCGTGGGGCGGAAGAACCTGACCGCCCGTTGACCAATAGACCTTCACCGCGTTGTCGCTCGGTGGATTGTGGCTGGCAGTTACCATAATGCCACAGTCGCACTTCTTCGCGCGCACCGCGTACGACAACTGCGGCGTCGCGCGGTAATCGTCAAGGAAGTAGACTTCGAATCCGTTAGCGACCATGACCGACGCACACAGCTCGGCGAACTCCCGCGAACGATGTCGCGTGTCGTAGGCGATTGCACAACTCAGCACCTTACCGGCCGGTGCAGTTTCCAAAACATAGGTCGCCAGCCCTTGAGCACTCTCGCCGATGGTGCGTTCGTTGATCGCATTTGAGCCAAACGCATACATCCGCCCGCGACGACCACCGGTTCCAAACGGAATCACCGTCCAGAAGACATC
>JAYVHC010000741.1:0-2835 GCA_043771575.1 Planctomycetia bacterium | reverse complement strand
TGAAAACCCCTGAAGGAACAAGCAATCGAGACTTCGCCTGGCAAGCTGGATATGGAGCGTTCTCGGTGAGTCCGTCGAACGAAGCAGCCGTCAGAAAATACATTGGCTATCAGGCACAACATCATCAGAAAATGAGTTTTCAAGATGAATTGCGAGCGCTGTTTCGAAAGCACGAATTCGAATTTGATGAACGCTACTTGTGGGATTAGTATTGCATTGTTGCGGCGCACCAACTCCGAGTTTGTTTCGCCCTTTCAGGGCTCGCGTTCCAATGGGAGAGAACCCAGGGCGGCGCTCCGCTCTGCCCTGGGCTAGATTGTCGCGGCCTTACAGGCCAAGATCTTCCTCACGGATGAGACCGGTCGATTCACACCATCGAGGTCCATCATGTCTAGCGTCGACGAATTCGCATTTGTGAACTTCGCGGCTCAGCCGCTGCGAGTCATGTCTCTGCATGCGCTGCTTTATTGCGAACGACTTTTCTACTTGGAAGAGATCGAAGAGATCCGCGTTGCGGATGGGGCGGTGTACGCGGGTCGTCGGTTGCATGATGATGTTGTACCGCTCGAGGATGAAACGCCCGAGCGACGGAGCGTGGAAGTTGCCAGCGAATCTTGGGGACTGATGGGTAAAGTTGACGCGGCGCGGAAGCGAAATGGAGCGTGGATTGCTTACGAACACAAACGTGGGCGCTGTCGGCGCAGTAATGTAAATGAAGTTCTCCCGTGGCCAAGTGACAGGATCCAGGTAATTGCTTACGCGGTACTTCTAAGCGAAGCGCTGGGCGAGCCGGTGATGGAAGCTCGCGTTCGTTATCACGCGGACAATGTAACCGCAATTATCGCCATCGACGAAGCGGCTCTGGACGATCTGAGAGTGGCGATCGCAAGGGCGAGAGTACTTCAACAAACGACCGCGAGACCACCGGTTACGGAAAATGAGCAGCTGTGTATTCGATGCTCGTTGGCACCGGTGTGCTTACCCGAGGAGGAACGCTTGTTAAGTGAGCGGAACTCATCTACAGCGCAGGTGCTCGATGAAGATTCCGATGCGAAGCATGTTCCACCAAAAACACCTAAGCTCTTTCCCAGTGTGCGGCAGAAACAGACGTTGCATATCACCTCAAATCGAGCAACGGTGGGTCGATCGGGCGAATCGCTGTTGGTCACTTCCGAAGATGAGAATCGGCAGCCTGTCAAGCAACGAGTTCCAATCGAGGATATCGACTCCGTGGTCATTCATGGCTTTGCCCAAGTGACGACGCAAGCAATCCATTTGTGTGCAAGCCGCTCAGTAGCGATACAGTGGATGACATTTGGAGGCAAATTCGCGGCCGGTACGGCTAGTTCGCCCGGCCGAGTGCAGCAGCGTATTCGTCAGTATGAAGCGCTGCGCGATGAACCGACGCGATTGCGTTTGGCTCGCAATTTGGTTCATGCTAAAATCGAAACACAGTTAAAGTACTTGCTACGAGCGACGCGTGGTCGCGATGCGGCACGCGAGACAGTTGCGGAGCACATAGAGCGAATTCGTCGATCGCTTAGCGGTGTTGAACACGCGGATTGCGCAGCATCTTTGTTGGGACTTGAGGGGATGGCGGCTAAGGCGTACTTTGCCGCCATGCCATCGCTATTGGTCGATCAAGTGCCAATGATGCTCGTTCCGCAGGGACGATCAAAACACCCACCCAAGGATCGTTTTAATGCGCTTCTGAGTTTTGGCTATGGCATGCTGTTTGGATTCGTACATCGTTCGGCGCTCGCCGTAGGGCTCGAACCGGCGTTTGGGTTTTATCACCGACCGCGCTCGGCTGCACCGCCGCTGGTGCTCGACGTGATGGAGTTGTTTCGGACTAGTTTGTGGGAAATGCCGTTGATTGGCAGCGTCAATCGATTGCAGTGGGATCCTGAAGCGGATTTCGTGGTGACGGTTCAAAAAGTATGGCTGTCCGACTCAGGTCGCAAGAAGGCTATCGGGTTGTTTGAAGAACGCTTGGAAAACTCGTATAAACACCCGCACACCGGACAATCGATGAGCTATGCGCGGATGGTCGAATTAGAATTGAGGTTGCTCGAAAAGGAATGGACAGGATGTGAAGGCATGTTTGCTCAACTGCGATTGCGGTGAGCGGTACGTTACTCGTGCGTCCACGTGGTGAAACATGTCGCAGCGTCATTGGCATTTGATTTCGTACGATGTTCGCGATGCCAAACGACTTCGAAAGGTCGCGAGAAAGCTCGAAAGCTATGGAACTCGCATTCAGTACAGTGTTTTCCGCGTTCGCATTGACCACCAGTCATTGGAAAAACTCCACTGGGAATTGAATAAGATTATGGAGGAGGAGGACGACTTGTTGGTCATTCCGCTTTGCGTCAACTGTGCCGCGAAAATTCCGGAGCATTCGACCGGCGATCAATCCGAATGGACTGGCCCACCGTCTTCGTTCCGCGTAATTTAGTAAACGACTTTCCATCAGCGAGACGTCACGTGGATGCCCTAGCAATGTCGCTTTTGAGCGAATCCGGGTCAATCATGTATCGCGGGGTGGTGCTGTCGCTGGCCATCCAAATTCGCACAACATTAACGATTTTCGTGGAAAAACGACTACTTGTCTGCCCAAAGGTCCGTGATTGTTATGATATTTAGGAAATCGACGCGGTTGTGCGTCATGCAGCTTAGAAAATGCAAGGCGTTCGATTGCATTCCCTGCCGATTCTTCAGGTACTTGATTTACCAGCCTCTAAGTCGCGTCCACAGCACAACTTGAAACAAGTGCGGTTCCTTTTACGTTGATGCCGAAAGGCGTTGAGCACTTTTGACGTCACCGGCCTTGTA
>JAYVHC010000740.1:0-5186 GCA_043771575.1 Planctomycetia bacterium | reverse complement strand
TTGATCTGGCCATGATCGAAGCGAGTGTGCTCGAGCAATTGCCAGAGGGCATGAAGTTGTTGGAAATGCGCCCGCTCGAAGCGGGGCTTGGAAAAGCTCGCTTTATCGCGGCGACCTACCGCGCGTTGTTGCCGACCGAATTGGTCGAGGCCACGATGGCTGCGGCGGAACAGTTACGACAGCGTGAGACGATCGAGATCGAGCGCGATCAGAAAACGATCGTTTGTAACACGCAGGACCCGCACTTTGACGTGCGGGTCGAGGACGGTTATTTGGTTTTTTCACTGCCCGCGATCGCGCAGGGCTCAATTAGGCCCTTGGAATTGTTGACGTGTTTGGGGCTTTCTAAATTGCTTGAAGACGGGACGCTGCTGCAACGCACCGCCGTGTTATTGGACGAGCCCTCTTCCCGTGCTGTGCAAATTGCCTCCGAAGCAACAGTTCAAGGCGAGAATTTTTAGATATGAAAGAGAACTATGCGAAAAGAAATGTTGATCAATGTGTCTCAGCCCGAGGAGTGCCGAATAGCTATTCTCGAAGACGGCTCATTGGAGGAACTGTACACCGAGAGAGCTAGTCAGAATAATTATGCGGGTAACATCTACAAAGGACGCATCGTTAATCTCGAGCCCAGTATCCAGGCGGCGTTCGTGGACTTCGGAGTCGGTCGGAACGGATTCTTGCACATCAGCGACGTCGAGGCGCAGTACTTCCGACAAGCGGGTTACGATCCTGCGGAAATCATGGACGGTCCTCCAGGTGCCGACATCGACGATGACGACAGCGACGATGATGATGATGATGAAGAAGAACAACCGCGGCGACGCCCCAGCAGCCGCATGAGTTCACGGCCGCGATTTAAGCCGCCGATTCAAGAAATCTTTCGCCGCGGCGACGAAGTATTGGTACAGGTGATTAAAGAAGGTATCGGTTCCAAAGGCCCGACGCTTTCCACTTACATCAGTATTCCTGGCCGATACCTAGTGTTGATGCCAGCGCTGGGCCGCGTTGGCGTGAGTCGCAAGATTGAGGATGAACAGCAACGCCGCGTGCTGCGTCAGACCTTACTGGAACTCAATCCTCCGAAAGGCCTCGGTTTCATTGTTCGCACTGCTGGCCAAGAACGAACGCGGCGTGAACTGTCGCGCGATATGGCTTACTTGGTCCGGCTTTGGAAAGTGCTTGTAAAACGCGTCAAGAACACACCCTCGCCAGCCAATATCTACGAAGAAAGCGACATGATTATCCGAACCATTCGCGATATCTTCAGCGAAGATATCGATACGATTTTGGTGGATGATCCCGAAGCCTTCGAACGTGCCAAAGAGTTTTTACAACTGGTGATGCCACGCTACGTGAATCGTTTGAAGCTATACGAAAGCCGCGAACCGCTATTCTACAAATACAATCTCGAACGCGAGATCGCGCGCATTCAGCAACGCGTGGTGCCGCTTAAAGGTGGTGGCTCGATCGTTATCGATTCTACCGAGGCTTTGGTTGCCATCGACGTCAATAGCGGCAATTTCCGCTCGGATGATTCGGCCGAGGACAACGCTTTCAAGCTCAATATGAATGCCTCGAAGGAAATCGCTCGCCAGTTGCGACTGCGCGACCTGGGAGGCGTGATCGTCAATGACTTTATTGACATGCGACATGAAACACACCGTCGCAAAGTTGAACGCTCGCTGCGCGATGCCATGGAACGAGATCGTGCGCGCACCAAGATCTTGCGAACCAGTCCATTCGGCTTGATCGAAATGACCCGACAGCGTATTCGCCCCAGTCTCAAACGCAGCGTCTACGAAGACTGCCCCTGCTGCCAAGGTCGCGCAGTCGTGAAGACTGGCGAGAGTATGGCCATCGAAGTCGTCCGCGTGATGATGATGGCTTGCCAACAGCCTCGTGCGGCACGCATCACGATTCGCGTCAATGACAAAGTGGCAGCGTTCCTGAACAACCGCAAGCGAAAAGCGATCATTCAAATGGAGGAGGCCACCAACGTAACGGTGCAAATCCTCGGCAGCGAGACGCTGTTCCCAGAGCATTTCGAATGCGACTTGCGAGATGCGGAAGGAAATCTGATCCCGCTTCCGTTCCTCGAACAAGCCTAACTCGGAAATTGAACTGGAAACAAAAAACGGACGCCTTGTTCCAGGCGTCCGTTTTCATTCAGATTTGGAATGGAATACGACCCGCTTATTGCTTGCCGTTGGCGAGCGCGACTTGAGGCTGGAAGTAGGGGTTGTCGATCACCAGCGGCGTAACCACCACTGGCGAGGGAAGGACAGTATTGACTGGTGCAGGTACCGGTTGTACCACAGGTGCGGGAAGCGGCATTTCGGCGGGCGTCATCGGCAAGACGGCGCATGGATTGTTAATGATGAGAGAACGTTCAACATGTCGCGCCGGAGCATAACCAGCCGTTGGTTGCAACTGCGATGGAGCCGCGAAGGGACTGTCACCGTACGGGCGAGTGTAACGTGCTCCGTAGTAAACCGGTGGATGCAAGGCGAAGTAAGGAGGGGCTGGAACGTAGGGGCGGATGCCATTGTTGTAGTAGCCGTAGCCACCGTATCCAAATCCACCACCACAATCAGCGGACGCTTGGCCGGCGCTCGAGACCAGGGCCATCGCGCACAGAATAGCCGTCAAGTAGAGTTTCATGTTGAGCCTTGCTTGGGAGAACGAATTTGTCAGCATCCATTCGCAACTTGGCAAGCAGTCCTTTAAACTCACGCTAATTGGTAGCCGTCAAAGTTCAAGTATGCAACGCGACCAGACGAACGACTCGGTTCAAAATTGTTTGAAGAATGCGGTTGTAACGATCATTCAGCTAACGGAAGACTTGAAAAGTGAAGCCCAGCGGCTGGGATTCGTCCTGGCGGGAGTGACCGCCGCGGCTGAACCAGCGCGAATTCGCGCCTTCCACCAGTGGTTGGGAAACGGATACGCGGGGCAGATGCACTACCTCGAAAAGCGTGCCGACGCGTACCATCACCCGGCTCATGTACTCGAAGGCTGTAGATCACTATTGATGTTGGCCCTTCCCTATCGAGCGGCAGAGCTGCCGGAGCATATCGAATGTGTTGGCGTTGAAAGTGGCAGAGTTGCACGCTATGCGCTCGGGGAAATGGATTACCACGATGTGATTCATGACCGACTGAAACAACTGAAAAGCTGGCTGGAGCAAAGGGCACCCGGTGCCCTGGTGCGAGGCGTGGTGGACACGGCGCCCTTGCTTGAACGCGAGTTCGCTGAGGCGGCTGGATTGGGATGGGTCGGGAAAAACACCTTATTGCTCAATCGCTCGTGGGGCAGCTATTTTTTCCTGGCGGCGTTACTAACGGACTTAACGCTCGACATCGATCCGCCGCAGGACAAGGGCTATTGCGGTACCTGCACTGCGTGCTTGGATGCCTGTCCAACGGATGCGTTTGTCGAGCCCTATGTGTTGGATGCAACACGTTGTTTGAGCTACCTGACGATCGAGCATCGTGGACCCGTGAGTGACCATTTGGCTAAGCACTTCGATTCTTGGGTTTTTGGTTGCGATGTTTGCCAAGAGGTCTGCCCCTGGAATCGTAAAGCGAATTTGAGTGAAGAGGAACTTTTCGAGCCCAGTCCCGAGCGCGCAGAACTGCCTATTGAAGAGCTGCTCCAATTAGACGACGTGAGTTTTCGCGAGCGGTTTAGGCACACGTCGATGTGGCGTACCAAGCGGCGTGGAATGGTGCGAAATGCCATCCTAATCGCAGTGGGTAAACGGTTGGTACACTTATTGCCTAGGATTCGCAGGTTGCAGGAGGACGGGGAAGTCATGATTCGAGACGCGGCCAATTGGGCGGTAAATCATTTAATGTAATTTTATTGTCTGGTGGCACGCCCCTGAGTCTGCCAAGGGCCTGGCCAAGACAATGGCAGCTGCTCTAGTGCTCTGTCCAGATTAGATTTTTGGCTGCGCGCAACGAGAGGGCGAGGTTCCTACCGAGCCTTTTACCGAGCGGCTCAGCAGGAGCTTCGCCCTCCCCAACCCAAAGTTTTAATCCGGACAGACACTAGCTAGCTGCTGTGGTTGGCCAAAATCATGGCCGTTGCACCGCAACAGGTTAATTGTAATCCAGGTTCAAAGTTGCCTCTGCGCAAATAGGCGAGGGCTAGCACAAAGCTGCCCGTTGGGTCGAACGAAGCCGAAGTTATCTGGCCAACCTGCTGGTCGCCCTTCAGGATTGCAGCACCAGGCTCGATGGTTTCTCGCGACTCAATACGTACGAGGCAGAGTTTTTTTTGCAACTGGCCGATTGCATCCAATCGCGCGATAGTCTCTTGGCCAAGATAGCAGCCCTTGGTGAAACTGATCGTTAACGGATCACGATCGAGTTCTTGCGGAATGGATTTTTCCAGAATCTCGCGCCCGGATTGGGGCCAGAAACTAGCGATACGCCGCTGTTCAAACTCTTCGGGCGGGTACACCGAAACACCGGCTGAGGCGAGCGCGTCGAGCATGGATTGACGATCACTTTCCTCACTGATCACCAAAACATCGTTAGCAACCAGCAGTTGAACTGATACCGCCGTTACGCCCAGCGACATGACATGAGCGCTCACGATGCTCCCGTTTTTCGGCGCAAGCGATGGTGAACTGAAATAGGCAGCACTTTGATCCGCTTCGCATTCGCTCAGCAAGAACACGCGTTTCGATGCGCTCTGGTCCGTGATCCTTGCATCTTCACGAATGATGTAGCGATCGATGTGCGCGCACAATGCCGTCGGATTGCCAAATTGGCCAACTAGCAGAATCCGGTCGTGCAGCTTGAGAACAAATCCGTGTTCCACGCACCAGCCTCGAACGTTGGTAATAAACGCTTCGCAGCAGCTTCTCACCGCCAGCTTTCTGACGTCGTTGGTGCAGAGATTGTTAATCACTTTCTCGGCATCAGCCCCGAGGATTTGAATCACATGTGTTTTGGGTAACTCGAACATTTGCTTCCTGTTAGGAACTGATTGAAAAGGGGTCTGACCCTTTGGAAAACCGGCAGTATCATTATAAGCCGCCAGCCTCATCGGCGCGGGGTGGTCTGGGCAGGGTGGCCCCACAGCTCTAAACATCTTTTCATAGTGCGATCCATCATAACGGGAGAGCGACGCTCCTGCGGAGCTTTATTGGGCGGCCATTTTGCGTCCACAAG
>JAYVHC010000739.1:0-3656 GCA_043771575.1 Planctomycetia bacterium | reverse complement strand
AAACTAGCCAGCGTGTTTGCTGAACACAAGATCGAAGCGGTCATGCATTTTGCGGCCTTCGCATTGGTGGGTGAATCGGTATCGCATCCAGCCATTTACTATCAGAACAATGTCACGGCAACATTGGATTTGCTGGAAGCCATGCGCAACGCCGGGGTTTGGCGAATCGTGTTTTCGAGCACAACCGCGACGTATGGCCAACCTGAGAAGATGCCCATCACCGAGTCGACATTGCAATTGCCCATAAATCCATACGGATTTACCAAGTTGGTCATTGAACATGCGTTGACCGATTACGCGCGCGCCTACGGCTTCGGTTGCGCCGCGTTGCGGTATTTCAACGCAGCAGGGGCGAGTCCGGAAGGGGATATCGGCGAGGACCATTCGCCTGAATCGCATCTGATTCCCCTGGTGTTGCAAACGGCATTGGGGCAGCGCGAGGATATCGGGATGTTCGGCGACGATTATCCGACGCCCGATGGTAGCTGTATTCGAGACTACATTCACGTGGATGATTTAGCCGATGCGCACCTGAAAGCGCTGTCGCTGATCGAGCCGGGGAGCAATTTGCAATTGAACCTTGGTACGGGGCGCGGGCAGAGTGTTCAAGCCGTGATCGAAGCGTGCCGCCGAATCACTGGGCACCCGATCCCAGTAAAAATCCAGCCGCGTCGCGCTGGTGATCCAGCGGAGTTGGTGGCCGATAGCAGTTTGGCGCAGAAGGTTCTGGGTTGGACGCCAAAATACATGGATATCCAATCGACCATCGAGACCGCTTGGCGTTGGCATCGCGCGCATCCACGCGGCTACGCAAGTTAGCTACAATCGCATGTCTCAAGACCTGAACTGAAGCCCCAGAAAAAAGCCGGTCATGCAAGACATCATCATTGAGAAGCCGTACAAGTTTGTTCCGCCGCATACGGGCAATTGGATTCCCAGCATCATTCAGAGGTTGCAAGTCGTCGATCGCTACTTGGCTAAACACGAAGGCGTAACATCACACGAAATTCGCGGCATCGATCACTTGAAAGAATCCCTGCGTCAGAACAAAGGAATCTTGCTTGCGCCCAATCATTGTCGTTACGCTGACCCTTTAGCCATGGGCTGGGTGGCGCGCGAGATCGATACTCATGTGTTTGCGATGGCAAGTTGGCATTTGTTCAACCAAAGCCGCTTGCAGGCATGGGCGATTCGCATGATGGGCGGCTTTAGCGTTTACCGCGAGGGGCTCGATCGTCAGTCGCTCGACACGGCCATTGATGCCTTAGTCAAAGCCAAACGCCCGTTGGTGGTGTTTCCTGAAGGTACGGTGTTTCGAACCAATGATATTCTGCAGCCGCTCTTGGATGGAGTCGCATTCCTCGCTCGCACTGCCGCCCGGCGACGCGCCAAGGATGGTGGTGGCGACGTGGTGATCCATCCCGTGGCAATCAAGTACTTGTTTCATGGTGATCTCAAAGCCTCAGTTGAGCCGGTGATTACGTCGATTGAACAGCGGCTGACCTGGAACACTTCGGTCGGCAAATCGCTTACAGAGCGGGTTCACCGAATTGTCAATGCGCTGATGACGCTTAAAGAACTAGAGCATTTTGGCAAAGCGCAGGAGGGTTCTGTTATCGAACGACAAAAGCGACTGATTGATCACTTGCTCTCGCCGCTGGAGATCGAGTGGTGCGGAAGTGTGCAAAAAGGCAACTTGATTCCGCGTATCAAGCAACTGCGGTCCAAGATGGTTCCAAACCTAACCGCCGGCGAGCTCCGTCCTACGGATCGTGACAAAATTTGGCGGGACCTAGCGTCGATTTACTTGGCGCAGCAAGTCGGGTCGTATCCACAAGAGTACTTTATGCGGCCCACGACGGTCACGCGAGTACTGGAAACCGTCGAGCGACTCGAAGAGGACCTCACCGATCGAGTGCGAGTTCACCGACCGTTACATGCGGTTATTCAAATCGACGAGGCAATTACGATCGGGACGGACAGAGCCGCCAAAGATGCGGAAGATCCAATCATGGTCCAGTTGCGTTGCCGTTTGCAAGCGATGCTAGATGCGCTTGCAACTGAGGCAGACGTATTTGATCAGTAACCCGCAGCCGGTTTTATTCTTTGATGCTATTCAGACAGTGCTCAGTCACTCTTGGTCATACTCGGCAAGAGTGACCCACGGAAAGTCGCAACCGCCGGATGCGACCGCGCAGTACCTTGGTCACGAAACTGCAGTTGTTTCACATGTTGCTTCGAAGCCGGTTGTCGTGGGAACTAACGTAATGGATTCGGAGCGTTCTTTGACTGCCGCTTGCTGCTCAGCCTGACCAACCCCCGAGTCTTGAAGAACCCTTGGTTCAGACACCTTGGGCCTGTCCACGTTGAAGCTTGGCAGCAACTCAGACGAGGGAGAGGAAGAGGGATTTTTTGACGATTCGATTACCCCTGATCGCAGCCGCAGGATCTCGGCTTGCATGTCGTTGATAGGTGCCGCGAGGTCGCGCCAGTAGTCATCTTCACGAGTCGTAAATGGCGCGCAAGCAATGTCGTTGCGCAATGCAGCGAAGTGCTTTCGCAGACGATAAACGGGCCCCGCAAACATATTGCTTAAGCGAACGACGTCGTAGATGGCCAGTGGCAGGAGGAAGATAGCCGTAGGTAACCAAGGCCAAATTTGGCCGAACAGAACTTGACTGTGTTTGACCAATGTCCAATCTGGGTTTTGATTGTATTGAAAGCACGCCGAGCCGATGCCGACATACAGCAAAGCGTACACCCAATACAGGATGACTCGCCCTACAAGTACGCCCTGAACGCTTCTATCTACCCAAACCTGCTGTCGTAATGCCACGCTTCACCTCGGGGAAATAGACTCTAACGCAACGCTTAGAGAACGGATTGGATCGCATTGCTCGATGCATCTAGGCTTGATCGCGTGGCTGTGGAGAGAGATTGCACTGCGCTGATACAGACGATGATGATTAACGCCACGATTACAGCGTATTCGACCGCCGTAGGTCCGCTTTCGTCTGCGTGAAAGCGAGCAAGCAGTTTTTTTGTGCACCAACGCAACATGTTGTATTCCCTGCAGCAGCGTCTTTCGATACCGGAATTCTCAGCCCCGAAAATGGCGAGTTCCAACTGAAATTTAGCTTGCAGTGACAAAGATGATGCTCTGTGGCAAAATAAATGCCATCTGGGACCCTTGAACTCCGTTGTCAGAAGTTACAATCGTTACCAACGGCAGCTCTGTACCCTTTGGCTATCACTTTTCGGTTGAAAACAAATATGTTTGGTCCAATCCTAGCCCGCGAATGGATGGTTTCTCCGCGCCGGTTGAGCTTTTATGTACAGCGCGCAACGTTTGTGATTGTTCTTTTTAGTTTGGTTTGTACGGCTTGGGCGCTGATGGCTGGAATCCAGCAAGTTCGCAATTTGGGCGATCTTTCACGATTCGGTTCGATGGTGTTTCAGATCGTATTGCCGCTCGAGTTGATCGTGACGATGTTTCTAGCCGCAGTGGCGGCGGCCAGCGTCGTTAGCCAAGAGAAGGATCGACGCACTTTGATTTTGTTATTGCTGACCCGCTTGAGCAGCTTTGAAATTGTGCTGGGTAAATTGACGTCTAGTTTGATTGGCAGCGCTAATCTCGTGTTCGCGGCGTTTCCCCT
>JAYVHC010000738.1:0-3123 GCA_043771575.1 Planctomycetia bacterium | reverse complement strand
GATGCGTCAGGTTTCGTTACTCCGCTTGCCAATGGAACAGGCAGAATCACTGGGACTTTCAAAAGCGGCGCGCCTGCTGAGTTGCCCATCGAAGTCGTCGGTATGGAAGCGATCGAGCCCGTTAGTTTCCCGAACCAAGTGGTGCCGATCTTCACCAAACTGGGTTGTAACAGCGGAGGTTGTCATGGCAAAGCTGCTGGACAGAACGGTTTCAAGCTCTCGCTGCTCGGGTTTGAACCTCGCGAAGATTTTGAACACCTTGTCAACGAAGCTCGGGGGCGTCGCTTGTTTCCTGCCGTTCCCGATCAGAGTCTGTTGTTGACGAAAGCCATTAACGTTTCGCCTCATGGTGGCGGTCAGCGTCTACAACAAGACTCGCAAGAATATCGTCTCATGCTCCGCTGGATTGCCCAGGGAATGCCCTATGGAAACGAGACGGATGCCGTTGTATCACAAATCGAGGTCACACCCACCCAGCGCACGTTGACACGCAACAGCAGCCAACAGATTTCCGTCATCGCGCATTATTCAAACGGCAAACGTGAAGACATCACACGAACTGTACAGTTTGAATCGAACAACGGCGACCTGGCATCCGTCACCGAACAGGGCTTGGTGAGTTTGACTGACAAGGCCGGTGATGCTGCGATTATGGCCCGCTATCAGGGCAAAGTGGGCGTATTTCGCGTCAGCGTTCCACTCGGTGCCGAAGTCGCCGCGTGGCCAGAAACTCGCAACCTAGTCGATGAGCATGTGTTTGCCAAGCTGAAATCGCTGGGCATTCCAACTTCGGAACTGTGTGATGATTCCACGTTCATTCGACGGGCGACACTCGACATCGCTGGGCGATTGCCAACTTTAGAAGAGACGCAGCAATTCCTGGCTGACAAGACAGAAAATAAGTATGCTGCCGTTGTCGACCGCTTGCTTGAGAGCCCCGATTACGCGGATTTCTTCGCGAAAAAGTGGAGTGCAATTTTACGTAACAAGCGCAATGGTCAAGCGGAGTTGTTCAACTCGTTTGCATTCCATGATTGGTTGCGAAACAGTTTCTATGACAACAAGCCCTACGATCAAGTCGTGCGAGAACTTCTGACTGCAACGGGCTCCGTTGAAACGAATCCGGCCGTAGCCTGGTATCGCGAAGTGGCCAACACCGAATCGCGGGTTGAAGATGCGGCGCAGTTGTTCCTTGGTCAGCGAATTCAATGCGCCCGCTGCCATCATCATCCCTTCGAAAAATGGAGTCAAGCCGACTACTTCCACATGTCCGCGTTCTTTACCAAGATCACAATCAAAGAAGGTGCGACTCCCGAACAACCGATGTTTATTTCGCGGCTGGGTAATGCCTCAGCTCAGCATCCAAAATCCGGTCAATCACTGCAACCTGCGGGGCTCGATGGCCAAAGCCTCGAAGTCACCGCCATCGATGATCCTCGCAACAATCTGGTGGACTGGATGGTTGCACCCGAGAATCCGTTTTTCGCGCGTTCATTGACGAATCGCTATTGGAAACACTTCTTTGAACGTGGCTTGGTTGAACCCGAAGACGATTTGCGAGTGACCAATCCGCCCGCGAACCCCGCTCTGCTCGATGGGCTGGCCAAGCACTTTGCAGATTCGAAGTACGATCTCAAGGGTTTGGTGCGACTGATCTGCACGTCGACTACTTATCGACTCAGCTCCGAAGCGAACGAACAGAATCTAGCTGACCAATCGAGTTACTCGCGATACTATCCAAAACGTCTCCAAGCTGAAGTGTTGCTGGACGCAATCGATCAAGTGGTTGGCTCGACCACAGCCTTCGATGGCATGCCCGCTGGAACGCGTGCAGTCAGTCTGCCGGATACCAGTTTCAATTCATATTTCTTGACCGTGTTTGGTCGTCCCGATTCTGCTTCAGCGTGCGAATGCGAACGCTCGCAGGAAGCCACGCTTGCTCAAAGCCTTCACTTACTGAATTCGAGTGACGTGCAGGCCAAGTTGGCCAACGAGGCTGCGACTCCCGCCCGCCTTGCCAAAGATAGCTCTGTTGATCACCCTACCCATCTCCGCGAACTCTACCTGCGAGCCTTTAGCCGTCAACCGACCGCCGAAGAATTGCAAACCGCACTCAGCTACATCGAACGGAAAAAAGCGAACTTGAGAGAAGCGTATGAGGATCTGGTGTGGGCGTTGATCAATAGCAAGGAATTTGTCTTCAACCACTGACCCATCAGATTGCAAACTAGTGAACCTTTTCAATAAACGTTGCTGTAACGCACTGTACTGTGTCTGCGCTATCTTTGTTGCGTCGAGCGCACCCGCTCAAATACCCGCGATTCAATTGTCCGCTCTTTCGCGGAATGTTGGGCAAGCGGCCAGTACCTTTGCTGAGCGTGTCAGCGAAGGCGAACAGCTCGACGAAGTCGACCGGTTGGTGTTTTCTCACCCTGGCATCGTGGGCACTTTGCAGACGACTGCCGCGCGGTTGCTCGAAAGCGATCCGCAGCCGCAGTACGGTCAATTCTCAGTAACGGTTGCGCCTGACGTAACGCCCGGGATCTACGAAGTGCGCGTGAAGGGACGTTTCGGCATATCGAATCCGCGCGCTTTCCTTGTTTCGCAGTCTCCAGTGCAATTTGTCGAAACAGAACACACCAAACCCGAGGCAGCGGTCGATTTGTCGCTACAGCAGATAACCGTAGATCGCGCCTATCCCCAGCGTCGCAATTACTATCGTGTCACACTTGCTGCCGAAGACCGTTTTTACGTTTGTGCCCACGCCCGACGACTCGACTCACGAGCCGTCGTGGCGCTCGCTCTGCTCGATGTCAATGGTCACGAAGTTGCTCGAGCGCGGGCCATCGGGGAGTTTCCAGCTGAACTGACTTATAAAGTTCCGACCGCGGGAGCCTACACGTTGCTGGCTTACGATTTTCTTTACCAAGGTGGCGAAGCGTTTTCGTTCGCGCTGCAAGCCGCAGTGGATCCCTCCAGCGTTACCACGCCGCCAGAAAACGAACTCAAACGATTGTGTGCGACTGGCGGGCAGATGCTGAGCGTAGTGAAGCGCGATGCCACGCTTGGACAACTGAAGCCACTGGCGGCCGATCCAACCGCCGCCAGTGCTCAATGGTTGAC
>JAYVHC010000737.1:0-5478 GCA_043771575.1 Planctomycetia bacterium | reverse complement strand
ATGTCCCCAGGAAAAGCTTCTTCCATGGTTTGACGATCCTGGCCGAAGATCCGCAGTGCGCGCGGCACGCGAATTTTTTTGCCGCTGCGGGCGACAGTGACTTCCATATCGCGTTCAAATCGACCAGCACACACTCGCACAAAGGCGACTCGGTCGCGATGGCGTGGATCGAGGTTAGCTTGAATCTTGAAAATAAATCCAGCAAATTCTGGACGACTCGCTGCAATCGGCCCCAAGTTGCTAAGCCGATCCGAAGGCGGCGGGCATAATCTCAAGAAGCCTCGCAGAAAATGTTCTACACCAAAGTTCGTGAGCGCGCTGCCGAAGTAAACCGGAGTCTGCTCGCCACACAAAAAACGATCGTGCTCGAGCGTCGAGCCAGCCATCTGCACCAATTCAATTTCTTCATGCACGGCCTTGATGAGCGCCTCAGTTGAATAATTGCGCATGTTTGCGGTCGCACCCGATTGAATCGGAGCAATCGTCGCGTGCTCGTCCGCGAACTCTTCCCACGTCAATATAGTCGATTGAATGCGCCGCGCACTATCACGTTGCTGAAACAGATGCACTTGCTCATCGAGCAGATCGACGAAACCGCAAAAATCCGCGCCGGTCCCAATCGGCCAGGTCTGCGGGACAGCCTCAATCGAGAATTTACGCTCGATGTCATCGAGCACTTGCAGAGGCGACAAACCCGTGCGGTCGACTTTGTTAACGAACGTCAATACGGGAATCTTACGCAGAGCACAAACGCGGAACAGCTTTTCGGTCTGAGCCTCAACACCTTTGGCGAGGTCGATGACCATCACCGCAGCGTCGGCGGCCATCAACGTGCGATAAGTATCTTCGCTGAAGTCATGGTGACCCGGTGTATCGAGCAGGTTGACTTGGCAGCTATCGAACTCAAAGGTCAACACCGTCGAACTGACCGAAATCCCGCGCTGCTTCTCCAACTCCATCCAGTCCGAAGTGGCAGCTTTCTGGTTCTTGCGCCCACGTACGGCACCAGCAGTTTCAATCGACCCACCAAACAGCAACAGCTTTTCGGTCAGTGTCGTTTTGCCTGCGTCAGGGTGCGAAATAATAGCGAACGTCCGTCGGCGAAGTCGCTGGCGTTCAATCGTAGCATCAATAGGTTGCATAAAGCGGCGTTCGTGACTTGAGCCCGAAACAGACGCGTCGGGTTACAAAACACCGCGCCAGCTCCAGTTATATCCCGACCTCGCAGCTCCATCCAGGCTAGTGCTTCAGCCAAAACTGAAGCCATTGATCGCCGCTTCTGTGAATTCGACGCTGTATCCAGGGTTTCGTGGCGGCAGGTAGTGACCATTCTTCATTACCACCGGATCGCGGACATGCTCGTGCAAGTGGTCTGAGTATTCCGCCACGCGGTCGTCCAATTTTGCCGAAACGCAGACGTAATCGATGATGCTCAAATGCTGTACGTATTCACACAACCCCACTCCGCCAGCATGCGGACAGACAGGAATGTCGAAACGAGCCGCTAAAAGCAGTACGGCCAGCACCTCATTGACGCCCCCCAAACGGCAGCTGTCGAGTTGGCACACTTGCATCGCACCACATTCCATAAACTGCTTGAACATGACTCGGTTATGGCACATTTCACCCGTGGCTACGCGAATCGGCGCTATCGCCCGAGCAATTTTCTGGTGCCCCAGAATGTCATCGGGATTCGTTGGCTCTTCGACAAACCACGGCTTGAACTCAGCCAATTCGCCGATCCAATGGATCGCTTCGGGCACGTCCCAAACCTGATTGGCATCGATCATCATATGCGCATCGTAACCCATGTTCTGTCGCAGCACTCGGCAACGCCGCTTATCGTCCTCTAAATCGCGACCGACTTTGATCTTAAAGTGCGACCAACCGCGGCGTTTCAAGTCTTTGCACTTCTCGCGCAGCGCAGCGTCGGAATAACCCAGCCAACCCGCCGATGTGGTGTAGCTCGGATAGCCCTCCGATTTTAGTTGCTCGATGCGCTCGGGCCTCGTTCGCTCATGACGTCGCAAAAGTTCAATCGCTTGGGCTGGTACGAGCGCGTCGGACAGATAGCGAAAGTCTACGCTGGCGACAAACTGTTCTGGCGACATTTCGCAAATCAGTTGCCACACAGGTTTGCCGTGTATCCGCGACCACAGATCCCATACCGCATTAACGACGGCCGCCGCTGCGAGATGAATGACACCTTTCTCGGGACCCACCCAACGCAGTTGACTATCGCCCGTCAACCGACGGTACATCTTCCACGGCTCGGCCATCAGCAATTCAAGCGACTGACCAACGAGCAACGGCATCAATGAGCGAATCGCGGCCACGCACAGCTCATTGCCACGTCCAATCGTGAACGTCATGCCGAATCCAGATAACTCTTGCGATTCCGTTTTCAATGTCACATAAGCGGCTGAGTAATCCGGATCGGGGTTCATGGCATCGGAGCCGTCGAGGTGCTGCGACGTCGGAAAGCGAAGATCGATTACTTCAAATCCAGTGATGCGCATCAGAGTCAATTCCTACCTTGGGTACCATCAAAAATCGACCAGCGAATGGCGCGTGTTCGCCCAAAGGGATGTAGTACAAATTGGCGATAGTACTTTCAGCTGAGATGGAAGAACGAAATAACAACGTTAGGTCGCAGAGCTCAACTGAAATGACGATTAGACACGTCGTCGTAACTGGATCAACAGGCAGTGGCATACGCCGGGGCAAAATGTGTGGAGTACTTTAGTGCTTCACGCAGTGTGTGTGCCACTGCCGATTTTTTCTTTCACTATTAAAATGGTAATGTACGAGCCTGTTTTGGCGTTCAGCGAGATGTGCACCTTGTTCATTTAGACTATGACGCGTACTCAGCGCGGAAGAACGACTTGCTGTCTTGTACCGTGGGTTTGATGGTCCGAGCGCCTTCTTTCCAGTTCGCGGGACATACTTCACCGTTCTTCTCAACGAATTGCAACGCCTGCACAACTCGCAGCGCTTCATCCACACTGCGTCCGAGGGGAAGATCGTTCACCACTTGATGACGAACGACACCCTTTTGGTCGATCAAGAACAGTCCACGCAGGGCGACAGTATCGCCAATCAGCACGTCGTAATCGCGGGCGATCTGCTTGCTTAAATCGGCAACCAGCGGGTATTCAATATTCCCTAAACCGCCTTGGTCGCGCGGCGTATTGCGCCAGGCCAAGTGCGAGAAGTGGCTATCGACGCTGACGCCGATCAGTTGCACGCCAAGTTTCGAAAATTCTGCCGCACGATCCGAGAAAGCAATGATTTCAGTTGGGCACACGAACGTGAAATCGAGCGGATAGAAGAACAGTACAACGTATTTACCCTGATAATCGCTCAAGCTGATTTCTTTAAACGATCCGTCAGCCATCACGGCTTGGGCTTTGAAGTTTGGTGCTGGTTTTGTAACAAGAACACTCATTCGGTTCATCCTCAGGAGGTAGGTAAAATGACCGTGACGGACACTGCTAGCGTCCGGCCTACGCAACCCATGCTGGCGGCGTCGGCCACGAAAACACATCATAAATCAAGGCTGGAACACTGACGAGATGCCTCAATCGAATGCAACCAATGCTTTACACGCCAGCCGCGAGCTGGGGAGAGAACAGGCCCGCCTGCTGCAACTGAAAAGCGACGTTTAGCAACTTCGCCTCTCCGAGCGCCGGACCTTCTAATTGTATCGCCAGCGGCAACTGGTCTGCGGTAAATCCAGCCGGAATCGAAACCGCCGGAATTCCCGCCAAGTTGGCACCCACGGTGAACAAATCACACAAGTACATTTGGACGGGGTCGTCCGTCTTCTCGCCAATCTTGAACGCGGGCGTGGGTGTCACAGGGCCAAGTAAAACGTCGACTTGGCTGAACGCCTTTGCATAGTCGTCCGCGATCAAACGCCGCACTTGCAACGCTTTCTTATAATACGCATCGTAATAACCCGCGCTGAGAGCAAACGTGCCCAGCATGATGCGGCGTTTGACTTCCATTCCAAAGCCTTCACTGCGGCTGCGAGCGATCATGGCATCGAGCGGAGAATCGGACTTGGGATCGCCCATCGAACGGTAACCGTAATGGACGCCGTCGTAACGAGCCAAGTTGCTACTGGCTTCGCTCGGCGCGACCAAATAATAGGTCGCCACAGAAAATGCTGTATGCGGCAAATGCACTTCAACGATAGTTGCGCCTAAGCTCTCAAGAATTTTCTGGCTTTCGAACACCGCTTTGCGAATGCGATCATCGAGCGCCTCGTGTTCAACATGCTCGCGAATCACTCCGACTCGCAAGCCTTTCAGCGACTGATGCAGCGACTGAGTATACTTCGGCACTTCCGCATCCAGCGACGTACTATCTAGCGGATCGTGACCAGCCAATAGCTCCATACAAGCTGCCAAGTCTTCGACGTGATGCGCTAGCGGTCCGACCTGATCCAAACTGCTCGCGAACGCTACCAAACCTGAGCGGCTCACACGACCGTACGTCGGCTTCAGCCCGCAAACTCCGCAAAATGCCGCCGGTTGCCGCACCGATCCGCCAGTATCCGAACCAATCGACAGTGGACTCAGCCCGCCTGCCAAGGCCGCCGCCGACCCGCCGCTCGACCCGCCGGGCGTCCGCTCAAGCGACCAGGGATTGCGAGTCACCCCGAAGACGCTCGTCTCGGTACTGGCACCCATCGCGAACTCATCCATGTTCGTCTTGCCCAGCATGACTAGCCCGCCGTCCAGCAGTTTTTTCACCGCAGTGGCCGCATAGGGGGCTCGGAAATCTTGCAGCATCCGCGAACCGCAAGTTGTCGGAGTACCTAGCGTACACAGCACATCCTTCACCGCCACCGGCACGCCACAGAGCGCCCCCGCAAGCGATCCGTCTGCGATCTGCCTATCTGCAGATTCAGCCTGGGCCAACGCGCTTTCGACAGCAATGTGCGTAAACGCATTGAGCGCCTCATCACCCGCCGCAATCCTAGACAGAAAGTGCTCCGTCACTTCGCGGCTTGACAGCTCGCGCGCAGCGATTTTGCGACCCAATTCAACAGCCGAAAGTTGTTCGATTTTCATGCAGAAGAGCTTAAGCCAAGCGGCCTGAACTAACAAGCCAGCCCCTCGTAAGCCGATTTCTCCGAAATCGGCTCTTCGCACCCGCCACGAAAACTCCTATCCGCAAACCTACGCACACCGAATTCAAAATCTCAGGTCTCAGGTCTCAGGTCTCAGATTTCGGGTCCAGATTTCAAATTTCCTGACGCTAGCGGATTCTAGGTATGAAAAAATCGGGGTAGCCCTAATCTACCAAACTTGCTCATCTTTCTTTACCACAAGTCAGGTGAGGGAAGCATGGACGCAATTAAGACTAAGAGATCGTGTTCGAGAAAGTTTGAAGCCACAGAATCCCAAAGAGTGCCCGGTGGGGGACGCCAGATTTGTATTGCGATCACGCGAGAAGAATATGATGCCA
>JAYVHC010000736.1:0-1721 GCA_043771575.1 Planctomycetia bacterium | reverse complement strand
GACGTCGTCTTGAAAAATGGCATTGGAATTAGGTTCTGGATTTGAACCGAACCTGGTAATGCCGTCATCGTGTACGTAAAGGCCCCCAAGGCGATCGAGGCGGGAATCAATCGTCGCGGTAAGTCAGCTTGGCGAAACAAAGCAACCGCTAGCGGGAACACGGTAAAGACCACCACAAACAAGGATACGCCTCCGTAGGTCAAGACAGTGCAAGTCAAAACGAGTGCAAGTAAGGCTCGCTTTGACCCAACCCATCGCAGGATGAACAGCGCAATAGCCGCAGCGCTGCCGGTTTCCTCCATCAGTTTGCCAAAGATCGCGCCGAGCAAAAAGAGAGCGAAATAGCGAACGATGAATTTGCCTAGACTCTCCGAGAAAATCTGGGTGTAAGTTGCCAGCAGAGGTAGCTCTCCATCAACCGCCACAGCCAGCATGGCACAAATCGGCGCAATCACAATCACACTGTAGTTTCGATACGCCAGATACATTAACAGCAACAGCGAAACCAGAATTCCAGCTATTGCAATCATGATGTAAACGCCTGGTGATTCCCGGTGAAGCAATACTCGGGCATAAGCCGGACTTGCGTGATAATCGGGCGGAATTCCATGTGAGCCAGTACATCCTGTTCGAGATCGATACCCGGCGCTATCTCGATCAATTCGATTCCCGAAGTATGCAGTCGGAAGACAGCTCGTTCAGTCACATAATACACGTCTTTCGCTCGGCGATAACGAACATCCGCCGCAAAGGCTATCTGCTCAACCGACTGTACGAACTTACGAATTCGACCTTCGCGAACGATTTGCAATCTTCCGCCCGTCCTCTTCACGATTAATCCGCCTGCGGTAAGTGTTCCACAGAAGACGACAGTGGCCGCGTTCTGGGCGATATTGATAAACCCTCCGACGCCTGCGAAACGATCACTGAATTTGGACACGTTCACATTGCCAAATCGATCGACCTGCGCTGCACCGAGTGCAGCAAAATCTAAGCCCCCGCCATCATAGAAATCGAATTGTGCCGGCTGATCCACAATCGCATCTGGGTTTGCCGACGCTCCAAAGCTCAGTCCTCCAGCGGGTACTCCGCCGATCGGCCCGCTCTCTACCGTCAAGGTGCATTGCGCGAGATATCCGCGCTCAGCGGCAATCCGCGCGATGCCTTCCGGCATACCGATTCCTAGGTTCGCTATCGCTCCAGGCATTAATTCATCGCATGCTCGTGAAGCGATGATGTATCGTTCGTCCCAGGCCATCTGCCCCGTCGCTACACCCAGTCCCGTTGTAGCCGTGGTTGAAGTCGTTTGCGTGTTCACGATCGATGAATCGCGAGATTGGCAATAAGCCGGATTAAATTGTTCCGCAAAGGTCTGCTCGTGTTCAACGCAGTCCGCTACGACGATTTTGTCCACCAGAATTCCAGGTACTCGTACGGCGTGCGGTGGCGCAGCGCGATCCAACAGATACCGAACTTGTGCAAGCACTAACCCTCCACTATTGCGAACCGCTTGCGCGATGGGCAGTACTTCGCCAATGATGGCTTCTTCATCCATGATCAGGCCGCCATGAATGTCTGCCGCTGTTGCTCGAATAAGTGCAATGTGAACCGGAAAGGCTTTGTACCAGAGCCAGGTCCTTCCATCCAGTTCGATGCGCTCGACCAGTTGCTCGACTGTCTTCGAATTTAACCTTCCGCCGGATTGCAAGGGATCGACAAAT
>JAYVHC010000735.1:0-5708 GCA_043771575.1 Planctomycetia bacterium | reverse complement strand
ACTGCTAAGAACTGATTAAGTCACAAGTCAATAAAAACTACCCCTCAGCCAAGAGCTCCAGAACGTAGCTTTCAATAATGACTGACTTTAACGTGTCGGCAACTCTTCCACCCAATGCAAGCAGCCTCTGCTTTGAGCTATCCGCGGAATCGACGGCCTGTTGCAATAGCGCTGCTCGTTCCACAGTGGTCAGCCCTTGCAGATAGTCGTCAACAAGCTTGTCGCTTCTCCTTGCCTCTGCCTCTTCTTTTTCATGCCGCTTTGATTCAGCAGCTTTGTTTTTTCTTGTAAACTCAATGGAAGCTTTTTCTTTTTCCGCTTTAAGGATCTCTTCCCTGAAGGCCTTGGGAGTTTCAAAGCCTTTCTCAATCGACGAAATGAGGTATCCATGTGGAATCGAAATCAGGTTCTGGTCGCCCTTTTCCTTAAGCCATGTGGCAACAGTCAGTTTTTCTCGCGCAACGTCTGAGGTGGTGCCGGTTTTCAGGGCGCGCTCAGGGCTTAGAATGAACGGTCAAGGAGACCTTCAGGATGAGCGCAAATTGCAGCGCAGACACCGCACGCAGGGGCTCGCTATTAATCGCAACTAAGAATCAGCCATTTTCGCAGGGTGGCTGGAAGAGTGTTGTGAACTCAGTGGTTGGTCGGTAGTGAAAGTATGGTTGCTTGTTTCTGAGTATTGGTCCAGTTCGATCGCTGATTCTCGGAGCGATTTGCCGCCATACGCTTGCCAGAAGTCCAAGACGTTTCCGCGGCTTCCACAGCCAAAGCATTGGTATACGTTTTTGCCAACGTGCAGGCTGAATAATCGCTTCTGCGATTTGGATGAGATCGTTACTTTCGATTTACATGCCTGTAACGGACAAGGGCCGCGGAGTTGTTCTCCACGGCCCTCGCTACTTGTCCAGCCTATACTCTCCAGTAGTTCGATTAAACGGATTCGATGTTTCAATTCTCCGTAGTCAATCTTCATGCGACTGATGTCTTCTTCTGCTTCCTCAACGCATCGCCTCGAATTGACTCTCCTTCGAATTTGATCAGGTTCGTTTGGTCCACGACTCGATCAAGCAACGCCATCGTCATCGGCGGATCTCCCAAGTATTCTGTCCAGTCGTCGAAGTTCACATTTGTGATCACCGCTGTCGAGCTTCTTCGATTCCGGCCATCAATCACTTTGTAAAGAAGGCTCAATGCATCCGGCACTTCCTTCCGTTCCAGTTTGTCGAAACCGAATTCGTCGATGATCAATAAGTCCCACGAACAGTAATACCTTACCTTCGAAGTTAACGCTTTGATCGCTCGGGCCCCGTTCAATGCCTCGATCAAGCTGGCGCTGGTCTCATATCGGACTCGGTACCCCAACACGCAGCATTTCCGTCCAATACCTTGCATCAGATGCGTCTTTCCAAGACCGCTCTCACCGACGAAGGCTGCATTTTCTTTTCTGCGTATAAACTCTCCCGTGGCTAGTTCTAAGAATGGCTCGTTCACAATCGTCTTCGGGTTGCGGCTCCAGTCATACGATTCCAGCGTCGCTTCGGTTGGGAAGCCCGCACGCTTGATCCGATATCCAATGGCCGTTTCTTGACTAGCGTGTGCCGGGATCTCTAAGAACTTGGCTAGAAGAGTTGCTTGAACTGTTGAGCAGCCAGAGTTCTGGAAACAGAATCAAGTCCAGCGAGCTATTTCAGGCGCTCCTGATGACGCTTTACAATGCAAAAGGGAAGATTGCTCTCGGAAGTCTCTCAACGCGGGGCCGGTGGGGAAGTCCAACTGCAAAGGCTTTTCCGGTAAATCTCGCACAAGCCTTGCGAGAAGCAATCGTTGTGCATGAAGGGATTGCAGGTGGAAATCCGTTCAAAAAGGTAGCAGGGGGATAAGGAAAGGTTACGATAGAGTCTGACATAAAATGCCTTGTAAATTGTTGGCTACCTACTTGCCGTAAACGGGCTATTCCAGCCAGCGATTAGTCACCTAAGAATCTGGAATAATGCGCAAATTCAAGTCGAAGGATGACGCCTGGATCATTGACTGGCAGCATTTGCTTAAGAACCACAAATTGCTAATATCTGCGAGGTCGAAACTATTTAGGAGCATTTGTGGCAGAGTTGTTCGGAGTGCCGATTGGAGCAGGTGTTAGTGATGGCGCGACCGCAGAGTGTGCCGGTGGTCCTGCCTCAACACTTACCAGTGTTGGCTTTGCGGGCATTGATTCTACAGGAATCATGCTTCTGGGGAGTTTTCCGACGCGCACTTCAGCAATATTGCCGACTGAGTCGCCCGCACCATCGCAGCCATTAAGCCTTGCGGCCCAGCGAGAAGCCTTTATAGAAAAGTACAAAATCAGTAAGCTTGGCTCATCACAGGTAGTGTTGACGCTGCCAGAAGGGGTGACGAGAATAGAATTCCTAAAAGAAGCGCAAGCGCTCTCAGTTGCGCTGCACGCTTCTGAGCCAGGTAAATATAGGGCAGATCGAGCGGTCCGGCCGAATAGGCTTGAGAGCTGGAAGTCAGAACGTGCGTTTACCGATGCAACTGAAAAAGCACTTGACCTGAGAATTAACGGTAACGTCAAAGGCTCAACAAACCTGACACGTAGAGAGCAGAAAGAAAACGGCTGGAACAATGTAGCTCTGCAAGACCTGGCAGTAGCGCACACGGCTTTTTATCTCCTGACAGGCAAGGATCTCTTTAACCGCAACATTGTGCGGGCTTCTGGTGGTGCGCTCCACTTCATTGGTATTGGGCTCGACGCCAGCCACTACAACGACTCCTATCGTGACCGCAATGTTTCGGCGTCTCGTTCTCTGCCTGCTCTGAATTAGAAATTTGATCGGAATCTTGATCACTCTTGATTATGTTTTTTTGATTCTTGAATCTTTTTACAATTCTGGTGCCTCGATGCGATTCCGTTTTTGATCGCACCGGCGGTACGACTTCGAGAAGAAATGGGAGGCGGAAGTCCGTTCAAAAAGGTTGCGGGGGAATAAGGGAACTCCTTTTTCTCGGCAATTCACCGGAGAGAGGTTGCGACAGTGTCTTTTGTCATCTCGTTGCTGGCAGCTCCACGTTTAAGGTGTCAATTAATCACTGACGCGTGCTCCGAACCAGCCCTGCGACTGCATGGCGGTAGGGTACTAAGGGGTTTTCGCCAACTTAAAGAATAATCGCGTTGATTTTGTGGCAAAAAGATGCTATTTTTTCCCACAAAGCGGAGCGAACAATAATGACGCAAACCATTGAAAAAACAGCACTTGCAAGGATTTACGGACACGGTAGGGGGTGGGCGTTTTCGCCAAAAGACCTCCAGGACCTTGGCCGCGTCGATATGGCCCTAAAGCGTCTAGCCGACGCCAGCACCATTCGCCGCGTAATAAGAGGCGTCTACGATTACCCTCGCTACAGTGATTTACTGAAGCAAACGCTTGCGCCCGATATTCATCAGGTTGCCCAGGCACTGGCCCGAAAGTTCGGATGGCGAATTCAACCAGATGGAATGTCTGCCCTGAATTTGCTCGGGCTCTCCACTCAGGTGCCAAGCCAGTTTGTATTTCAATCCGACGGACCCAATCGTACCTACAAGGTAGGCAAATCGACGTTGCTGTTTAAACGAATCGCGCTAAAAGAGATTGCCTTTCGGCACGCAGAAAGCGGCATCGTCATCCAGGCCCTCAAGGCCCTTGGCGAAGAGCGAATCGATGCGAAAGTAATCAACCGCATTCGAGAATGGCTCCCGGAAAGCCAACGCACCAAAATTCTAAAAGACACAGAACGCGTGACCGCATGGATCTATCAGGCAGTAAGGGAAATTTGCAAGGACTCGAATCGTGGATAGCGTTGCAAATCTTCCGGCCAATCAAAGGCGCGAGCTGTTCGAACAAACAGCAGCCCAGCGTGGATTCCATCCCGCAATCGCAGAGAAAGATTTTTGGGTTTGCTGGGTCTTGATGAAGTTGTTTGATTCTAAAGACCTCTCTCGCCAGATTGTCTTTAAAGGCGGGACGTCACTGTCGAAGGTTCATCGGTTGGTGGACCGATTTTCGGAAGACATCGATCTGGTGCTTAACTGGGAAGTTCTTGGCTATGGGAAAGAGGGGAGAGACCCTTGGAAAACGGTTCTCTCCGCCACACAGCTTGACCGGTTTAACCGCGAGTTCAATGAACGAGCCGGGAAGTACATTCGCGAAACCCTTGTCCACCAAGTTCAAGGATTGCTTGCCACATGCAGTGAAGTGCGCGCGGAAGTTTCTCCTGAAGACAGCCAGGTCATTTCAATTCGCTATCCAGCAGCGTTCAGCCTCGCAGCGCTTCGGCCCGAGGTAAAGCTTGAAATAGGGCCACTCGCATCGTGGGTTCCGTCTGGAGAATATCCAATTTGCTCGTTTGCTGCCGAGGAATTTCCCAATGTATTTAAGCAGACTCATTGCAATGTGATTGCGATTACTGCTGAACGTACTTTCGGGGAAAAGGCGACCATACTGCATCAACAGGCACATCGGCAAACTGTGATGCCTCCCGGCTACTCACGGCACTACTATGACCTGCATCAGTTATCGCATAGCCCTGTGGTTGAACGTGCATTGAAAGATTTCACGCTTCTTGAGGATGTTGTGAATTTCAAGCAGCGATTCTACCGTTCCCCATGGGCGAAGTACGAACTAGCGAAACCTGGAACCTTCAAACTCTTGCCGACCGCCGAAGGAAATAGGGCGCTCATGGCTGACCATCTGCTTATGAAACCAATGTTCTTCTCAAATCCACCATCATGGAATGAAATACTCGAATCGCTTCGTTCGCTCGAATCCAAAATCAATGGGTGATTGTTAGCAAACTACAACACCTGATTCGGATCGTGAATCAAGAACGATTTCTTATCCTCGTTGCTAGTCGAAAGCGACGTCTAAGAGGCGACCTTCGTGCAGGTTACTATGCCGATTTTAGAACCGCGAGAATGAATAGAAAGGTAGTTCCTTGCAGCCGCGAAGCAGTAGTCGCGAATGCAATTGGCCTTTTTCGACGACTATACCCAAAGCGGAAAGCGCAATTTGAACAGCGCCAGCGCCAATGCGAGATCAGCAACGCCAAACAAGTTTTACTAAGCCGCGTTTGGAATCAATTTCACGAGTCCTTACCAAAGTCTGGTAAAGGCCAATACTTGTTAATGGGTGATGGATCAGTATTTCAAAGCAGGGGATTGGCAGAAAGTGGACAACCTTCATTCCGGCTTTTGGCAGCCAGACGTCCATGGGCTATCGATGGACTTCTACTGTCTGAAGTACGCATTGGTGGATCTCGGTCTCGCTGCGGAGTTGTCGTAACAAAAGAGGTCGCAGTCAAACTTCGCGCGATGGGCGATTTCGTCCTGGGAGCCAAACATGATTGCAATTAACAACAGAATCAATACATGCCCAACGCATCTTGAGAACATTCGGATCGGTGCTTATCGAGGGGCACGCAAACTCTTGAGATTTCGCCACGAGCATTCAGTTTGCATCGACATTGCTTCGGACGCCGTAGCATCCGCACTTAAAACCGAGAAGCCGATTGAAAAGCCCGAAGCCTGGGGGAAATTGTTTGGTCGCCGTAAAGCAGTTTCCCATGTCCGAAAGTGCACCTCCGAGCGGCGCTATAAGACAAATAGAGTTCTAACGGGAACAGGGCTCGCAGAAGATAACGCAAAGACGATTCAATGTAACGATCAGGCTCAC
>JAYVHC010000734.1:0-3608 GCA_043771575.1 Planctomycetia bacterium | reverse complement strand
AAGAAAACAGTGACTCGGGCGACTTGCCGTTAACTCCCGATTCCAGTCCCTCGATTTTGCATGGTGGGTCGGCTTTGCCTGCAGAATTTTGGACGCAGTTGCTTGCCACAATGCAAAGCATTCAACAGGCGATTTCGCAGCCGGGTCGCGGTCCCGCTCTTCCGCCAACACCCGCGCAGCAAAGGGGATTAGTTTACGTCCACGGCATTTGTCCTCACAAAGCTGGTTACTCCGACCCTTGGTGGAATGCGCTTTCACCCCATCTGCAAGCCAATCTGCGTGCAATGCTGGGTGCAAATCGGCATGAAGTACTCTGGAGCAAACATGTGTCGGCCACGGATCGTGCGGCCAGAGTTGCAAAACCCGCTGAGCAACGCGAGCTGGAATCGATGGAACTTCGGTTGCGCGACGTTCTGCGTGATCGTGCCAGCCAAGAGGTCGCCACCGCAATTCGCATGTCCAATCAAAGCCCGCTGGCCAACGATCGAGGTGTGGATGCTGTCGGGCCTGTTCCTCGCGCCGTTTTCGGCATTCCCGGACTTGATTGCGTTGACGATTTCACGAAGTATTTAGTCTTCGAAGCTACCCGATCCGCTGTACTCGCCGAGTTCCAAAATGTCGTTCGCCCCATGTTGGCTAATGGTCAGAAGGTCGACGTGATCGCGCACAGTTGGGGAACAGTCGTCGCGTACGAAGCGCTGCGGCAATTAGAAGACGATGGCTTACGCGGTCGGGTTGGCAATTTCTTTACTGTCGGGGCTGCACTGTCTATTTCATTCATAGCGGATCGCCTTCGGCCCCGGGACGGTCGTAAACCAACCCTAGTCGATCGCTGGATCAACCTCGACGCTACCGGCGACATTGTCGGTGGCAGCTTGCAAGCTGTGGGCATGTCCGTCGACCGCGAGCACCTTGACCTCACACCCACCGGCTGCGATCCATTCGGCTGGCCGCTGAGACTCTACGCTCCTGCTTGCGCACATTCCTCCTATTTCAAATCCGCCAACACTACCGTCAATCGCGACATATTCGCCGCTGCGATAAATGCTTGATGAGAGTGGCAACGATAACCATGTGAGCGGACCAGGGCTGTTCGCGAATGCGGCGACAAGCCTCGTACCCATCGAGCTTCGGTAATCCGATGTCCAGCAGAATAAAATCCGGCAAAAACTCTGACGCCGTGAGCTAGCGTGTCTGGGCCTGGGAAGTTTTTAACTAAGGCTGTGACTGGGTCTGTTTGGCGAGGGCCGTGAAATGGTCAACTTGATTCTGCCAGACGATGGTAAGTTCTTTTACCTTGTCCGGCATTTGTGCCGCTAAGTTGCTTTGCTCGGCCCTGTCGGTACGAAGGTCGTACAATTCCCACGGTTCTTTGACGGCAGCGACAAGTTTCCAATCGCCGACGCGAACGGCTCGATTGCCTTCATGCAACCACCACAAGCAGCTGCGCTCGATTGTTTTGTCGCTGGCAAACGCGGGTACGAGACTTTTGCCTGGAGCCTCAGGAATCGGTTCGCCATGCCAGTCCTTCGGTTTCGCGACCCCAGTCAATTCAAGCACAGTGGGAACGAAATCAATGACATGCGCCGGCGTGTGTCGCAGTTGATTTGGGCTTTTAATTCCAGCCGGCCAGTGCGCGATGAGCGGCGTGCTGATACCACCTTCGTGAACCCAAGTCTTGTGACGGCGATGCGGAGTATTGCAGGCGCTCGAATAACCAGGTCCGAGGCAAAGGTACGAGGCGGCACTACCGGGTGCTGCCTGCGGATCATGCCCCCCGTTGCGCACCATAATCTCTGCGCTAGCTCCGTTGTCGGACGCAAACAATATCAGCGTGTTTTCAAACGCATCCATCGCTTTCAACTGCGCGATGACTCGCCCAATCTCTTGATCCATTCGATCCACCATGGCCGCATGAATGGCCATCTTTGTCGCTTGAAATCGTTGCTGCTGGTCGTTCAATTCCTTCCAAGGTAAGGGACGATTCACTTCGCCCGGACCGAGTTTTCCCATGGCGGCTGGAAACGCGTAGGGTGGCCCGACGTCGCGTTCTAGGGCTGACAACGCAGTGTTTGTTATCCCCATGTCTCTCTGCTTTGCAAAGCGTGCGATTCGCATCGCTTCCCAACCAGCTAAATATTTGTCGCGATACTTGTCGATATCTTGCGGCAACGCATGCAATGGGAAATGAGGGGCGATGAAAGCGATGTAGTGAAAGAAGGGTTCTTTAGTATGTTGGGTCGCATGGTCTTTCAGGCAGTCGATCGCATGATCCGCGGTTGCGATCGTGGCGTAATAGCCTTCGTCGGCTTGAGGTTCAATCGGCTGGTCATTGATGGAATTTCCCTTGGAACTAAAGTAGTTGCCCTGGTTCTTCATATCGAGCGAACGATCAAAGCCGCCGTCGAGCACTTTACCATCTACGTGCCACTTGCCACTGTGGTAGCTGCGATAGCCAGCGGGTTTGATGAAATCAGGTAATAGCCGCGCCCAAGCCTGACGCACTCCATTACCCCCACCCGCGACTTCCGGTAACGCGTCGCGATGAATCTGCTGTGCGTAGTAGCCAGTTAGTAAAGCACCACGCGTCGGCCAGCAACGAGCCGTGTTGTAGAACTGAGTGAATCGCACTCCGCTATGCGCAAGGCTATCTAAGTTCGGCGTCGCAATTTCGCCACCGTAGCAACCAATGTCCGAGTATCCCAAGTCATCCGCGAGGATAAAGACGATATTGGGCTTGTCGGACGCGAACGAATTCTCTGAAGCGACCGCCAACATCGCAGCCGAGCATATTCCCATTGTGACCCAGAATTGGCTCATCGCAGTTGCTCCCAAGTTTCAAGTTTGCCGGTGCAGCAGTGCACGAGCACGTGGCGTTTAACCGTGGAATCGTCCGCGACGAGTGCACCTTGCCACTAGGCTCCGATTCCTAGCAGTTGCAGCTTGTCAAGAATAGTCGCCTTGTCGAATGGCTTCGTGACATATTCATTCACGCCAGCTATAAACGCACGCTCCATACGCTCCATCTCGGTCTCGGTCGTGACCATCATGAGTGGCAGATTGGAGTAATCTGGATTGGCGCGCACTGCTTTGATGAAATCTAGTCCGTTCATCTGTGGCATGTTCCAGTCAACCAAGACCAAGTCCGGGGTGCCGAGTTCTTCCAAGCATTGGAGCCCTTCGATGCCGTTACCAGCCTCGGAAACTTCAAAGTCAAGTTGCTTCATGATTTCAGCGATAATCCGGCGAATGGCACGCGAATCATCTACTATGAGAACACGCATGGAAGCGTTCCTTTCCAAAAAGTCAATCGAAAGTTGTTTATCGACACTCTTGATCTTTCAGCCAAAAAGCTCAAACCATTATGCTACAAGGCGGCGAGTGGCTGAGGGTGATGCATCGGCAAACCCGGCTGAGTCTCTGGCCCGCAATCAAGCGCAGCGGTGATCTCGGCCGAAATGGCGTTAACACTGTCCAACACTTGGCTCTCACGACGGGTTGGATGCGACGCTATTGCGCGATCCTCTCCGATAGTTTGGGATACTCTTGATCGCTCGACGTGGAACTTCTGAACGAAAACGGTACTGAGTACGCAACAAAATATGTTG
>JAYVHC010000733.1:0-2002 GCA_043771575.1 Planctomycetia bacterium | reverse complement strand
ACGACCTGAAATTTCTCGTTATTCGGATCGCCATCGGTCTCGAAAGGATTGTGCTCCAAGCCGAGATAGTTGGCACCAAAATAGCCTGGCCGCAGCCCAATGCTGCTCGCGTAGGGCACCGCTACGTGGGCTGGCATGCCTGGCCGGCGTGGGCCACACAACTTGGTGGCGATCGAACCCAGAGAAGGATAGTGACCGCGCGTGTTGGCTCCGCTAACTCCGCCCCTGCCGGTTAACATGTAGTGGCCAGCGGTAAAGTGGTCACCTGAATCATGATGCAGCGAACGGACGATTGAGAACTTGTCGGCAACTTTCGCTTGCAGTGGAAACAGCTCGGTGATTTCCATGCCAGGAACATTGGTGCGGATCGGTCGCCAAATTCCTCGATATTCAGATGGGGCTTCTGGCTTCATGTCATACATGTCCATGTGCCCTGGCCCGCCGTCCAACCACAGCAGTATGACCGACGTGTCTTTGCGAGCGACTCCGTTTTGTGCAGACAGCTCTTTCGCGCGAAGTACATCGGCCAGAGCGACGCTAGCCATGCCGGCCACACCGACTTGAACGAAGCTGCGTCGTGAAATACCGTCGCAATATTTCCCCGTTGTCCCTGCTTCGATTCTAAACATCGTCGCCTCCGTACTTACTTAGCGCCATAAACAATCCGAACTTTGTACGCCAGCCGCCTCTACACAGTATAGCAGCTGGGATCTTTGGGGACTAATCGGCATTTTTCTGCTTTGAGTTCGCTTTTCTGATGAATTCGAAGTAGGCGCCGCCAGCACCCCAGCTTGGGTACTTTCCCGTTACGGTCAACCAACCGCCACCGGCTCATAATTTGTGACACGCGACTCATTAACTTAGTGCATTTCCGAAAAGCGGTCCGCCTATTGCAAGATTCTATTGCAAAATATTGATCTTCGGCTTGTCTTCCGCAGGCGGTTTTTCGTTTGGTTTTTCGTTTGGTTTAACGGCGTCGGTTGCTTTGGGAGCGACTGGGTTTGCAGGGGTGACCACAGCGGGACGGGGATTAGGGGCGTTGCCATTGAACGAACTGCTGAGTATTGTGCCCATGGTGAGTGCCAGGATTAGCGTGATGGCAAGGTACAGCGAATAATGCAGAACGCCTTGCATGAACTCCAGTTCCAGCGTTCCGACGGAAACAAAGGTGCCAATGACAAGCATAATGGGGAGGGTGAAAAGCATGTAGCTACCCGGCACGTCGGCAATGGCTGTTTCTCCCGACAAGTACATAGGCAAATACGCAAAGATCAGCCAACACCCGGCAAATGCCAGCGCGCAGAGGCCACAGCGAATGATCAGTTCGCGACCCACGAAGCCGTCAAGTTCGTCGTCGCGCAAGAACCAATACCCCAGCAGTACCAGCGGCGGCGCGAGCAGCATCGCGCCGCTGACGAGCAATGCCGTAGGGGGTGCTTCGCCGGTAAGCCGAATTCCCAGTGCGAGCCCGAAGACAATGAATGTCGAAATGCCGGCGGCGAGCACGACGGGCAAGCTCAGCTTGACTTCCTTACGGCGTAATGGCTTGAGTACGCTTTTGCCCGCCGTGTCCTTGGGGCCCGATTGCTCAGGTGCGTGGATCACCACTTCTTCGGACTTTTCCGGAATCTTGATGACCTTCCGGCAACTTGGGCACGGGCCACTTTTGCCCGCAAACTTATCGTTGACGGTAAATCGCTTTAAGCATCCAGGACAAGTAACTTGAATTGGCATAAGATGAGCTGATGAAGAGTGATCACGTGGGCGACGCTGCTTGCGTCGGCCCAGAAACTTGGACTGCGAAATATTGACTGCGAAATATTGACTGCGAAAAAGTCTACCGACGCTGGCAGCGTCTGCCACGAGTGGCCATAGATTCTAGCATAATCCGCGCGAACGGACTTTATCGAAAAGATACTTCATGCTCGCTACCGGTAGCCCTTTAAATTGCCGACAAACTCCGCCACTGCATGTGGTTTTGTATCAGCCCGAAATTCCGCAG
>JAYVHC010000732.1:0-3484 GCA_043771575.1 Planctomycetia bacterium | reverse complement strand
TTCAACCGCCAAGCACCGAAGGCCAAGCCGCTTACCGCTCGCGATGTGAAGCGTCTCCGCTCGCAGCTCGGCGAGGTCGTTGGTGGCAAGTGGTGCGCTGTGGTTGCGGGTGTCGCTTAGGTGGTTTCGATCGATTCAAGCTCTTGCGAAGGGGAAGTGTAGATCATGGCAGTATCAAAAACTAAGTCCGTGAAGGCCAAGGCAACAACGGCCGCGAAGACAATTAATCCAGCAGTAAGCGAGGTCAAAGAACGTCTTGCGAAAGCTGATTCACTGTATACGGAAGTAGCTAGACTAACGGAACAATACGTTGAAAACGTGTGGAAACTCTACGATGAGAAAGAGCCCGGCGCAGGGCCAATTGAACGCATTGCCGACATGCGGGAAAAGCTAATGTATCGAACCTGCAAACTCTGTTGCGTGAACATTGGCCACAACTCCGAAGAATTCGCCGAGTTCGCTGGAATGCTACGCGCAATGTCGGCTGCGTGGGATGGCGATGATTCACGATTCAAGGATGCGGAAGAATCGGAGTATGAAGCCCTCACCGACTTTTTGAGCTATCGCTGATTACCTTTTGGCCACACTTCCAGTTTTCACCAACCAGAATGGAGTTTTTACCATGCTCAAAGTCTTCATCGTTTCCTACTTTTTGCCGACCGGTGAAAAAGTCTATTGGAACGAATCACTTAGTTTCACAACCGCCAACAAACTGGCCCAGCGGCTTGTACTTGGCGGCTATCGTCCTTTGATAGTTGGACTGAACTTCAAGCCAAGCAAGCTTATCAAAGCAGCAGCAGCTTGTGAGAAGTTCGAACCGCAAGCGTCCAAGTAGTCCGACCATTCCAACCAACCAAATGGAGCCCTTCACAATGTCCGATTTCTCAGAAATGCCCTTGGCCGACAAGCACCGCAAAAAGGCAATCCGGCGTTCCTTCAAAGACTTCTTGGAACGTCTAACTTCCGTTGTCACGCCAAGTATCGATGCGATGAGTTCTCGCGATTTCGACTTGGCCAGCAAACGACCGTCTGCTGTTACGCTAATGAGCTGATCGATCTCCACTGGCTTGCAATCGACAATCCTGGCACTTGCGTCAAACCTCTGGTCACGACGTCGGCTGTTGAAATCCAGCAGAAGAAACGTCGATCTCGCGTGGGCACCCGCTGCGTGCAAAGCATCGTTGATTAAATCACAGGCGGAGTGGAGTGATAGGTAGACGGGTCGCGATTGAAGCTCCAGAGATAAGTTGCCCAGAAACCACACTCGGCGACTATTGTCCAGCCATTCCGGCTTTCGGCCCAAGCTGAGCGCAGCGTTCAACTCCGCAGCGAGTTGCCTGCTGTTGAGCTGATGGCAAATCACTTCGGCGCGGGGAACCTCTCTCGATTCACCGGTATTTTCACAGAACGCAGCGAAGCCTTCATCGTTCGAAACGACTTTATACGATGTCCATGGATTACGACCTGGCAATCTCGTCGCGACAATATTCGTCGCTTCGAGAAAGCGGCTTAGCGGCTCGAACTCCATCCCGAGCCGCTCACGCCAAACATCCTTGACATCCATGAGCAGTGGCGATTCCTCAATAGTTCGCCAAAGCTTGGTCATCCTTGTTCGATCCTTTCTCTGCCCTTGCACCGGTCCTCATTATAAAGTTGCGCAGAAGCAACCATTGCTCAGCGTGATGAGCGTTCTCGTCTCGCGTGTATGAGGATGAGATTCCTGCAAACAACGTTAAGGTCCGAGGTGCTTTCACATGGCGGTACTTGATTCGAAAGGTCGCGCGATCCAGCGGACCTTCCGATTGGAACACGCCGCCACGCCACTTGAGGTCAGCGAAGAAGTCGTCAGCTCCGTGGATGATGTATCGATTGAATGGTCCTCCCAGGCGAACGCGATAACTCAGTAATACGATCTCTTCGATCGCATCAATCTCTCCCGGTGACAAAGCGTCTTCGCCAAGCTCTGACAACGGTGCCAGCGTGTATCGCGTGAAGATCCCGAAGTGGTTGGGATTGTCGTAAAGCAATTTGCCGAAGATCCGACAGTAGACTGGATAGGTCTTCTTCAAACTCGAGTTGAGCATCAATACTTCTTCGTTCATGTCGAAGATCATGGAGTCCTTGCGAGCTTCGCGAAACGTGATCGTGTCCATTCCATCATCATCAATCGTTGGCTTTCGACTGAACGGATCGCCACGACGAATGCTCATCTGGATTTGCTTGCCCGAGAACCGAGGTGTCATGAATAACTTGCGACCACGATTGTTCTTTGCAAACCAGTCCCCAGCGTCCTGGATCGCTTGGTTCAATCGCTCGTCTGTGATCGCGATCGGTGCAATGCCGAACGGTTGCACAGCCTGAAAACACTCCATGCGCCGCGGGGTCTTCCAAGTATGCCAAGCGTGCTGGGTTTCGACCATCTTTGAATCGAACAGCCAGGCTTGCATGACGACGTCAGCCAGCGAGTGCTTTCCATCTTCATCGAACGGATTCCAGCTTACTGTGCAGCGCTCAGCAGTGAGTCAGCTGCAAATGGAGTTAACATTTCCTCGACGTAGAAGACTGCGTTGAGCAGTGCCTGTGGCGTCTTCATCGAAGGGTTCGTTAAGATCTCCACCAACTGTTCGATGGCGGAGTTGTCGATGCGACTTGGCTCGCTGATTACAAGTCCGCGCGATCGAAGATAGCCTCTGAACGGCTGCAAGAATGCATAGAGAACAGTCGCATTGATTTCTCGGATGACCTCTGGTTCACCGAGTTGCTTTGGGTTGTAAGTAGGCATAGGCGATCACTCTTCCACTCACGTTGAAACGCATCCTTGAGACTCGTTTAAGACCAGCGTCTCCGAATTGCTAGCTTTTGACTAATGTAGTGGGAGTATTGAACAGTACCCCTGTGACACGTCTGGTCACAGCAAAATGGAAGATTTCGGAAAAGTGCATGTTTTGCAGGAAAAACCCGCACAATTATTTTTTCAGAATTGATCCGCAGACCCTGCCAAAGCGTCAATTTGGAGGCCAACCTCGGCGCAAATCTGCCTCCACGCCCCCCGCTGGTCTCCCCAGTTCAGCAAGGCAGCGATTGGACGCAGCCGCTTCTCGTGGATCTCGGGCTTGCCCTTCGTGGCTGGGAGGTTGAGTAGGGCATCCTGGATGTCGGATCTGAACCGGAAGAAGGTCAAATGGGTAGGCGAACTAATGTTGCTACGGCTATGTCCTGTTGACAAGTGTATGAGGACACTGGAGCAAGGCGGTAAAATGAGTCGAAACCGGCTAGACCGCGATAGTGTGGGGGCTTGGTGTTGCAGCAAATATGTAAATGGATAGGACGAACATATAACGACGATGAGGGATTGGTTTGACCAACGGATACGATTGAGCCAAATCCAACGGTTTGGCTTCAGCCACCCATCGTGCTACTTCCCGCTCTGCCTACTTCGGAAATTGTCCTACTTCCGGATTCGAGAATTTCTCGATCGTGCTAC
>JAYVHC010000731.1:0-3125 GCA_043771575.1 Planctomycetia bacterium | reverse complement strand
AACAAGTGGACACTGCTAGCCATGCCGACGAAGACGTATTTTGCGACCTTCGTCTCACGCAATTCGGAACCGCAGTTTCTCGCGATCGGCTTGGGAGCGGTACTTGGATTGCTGGCATGGTGGAGCGGCTCGAAATCTGACGAAGCCGATAAAAAGTACTATTTGCGCTACCCAGCCATCAACGCTATCGCGCGATTTCGAAGGCGCTTGGAAGAGTTGGTTACCGAGTTGGATGTGCTATCGTTGCTCTGTGTTTTCTCGGCAACATTGCTATTCGTAGCGATTTTGGCTGCTGGCAGCCGCGGTGGAATTCTCTCTTGTTTAGCCGCGGCGATATTAACGTTGTGCGTTTCGCTGGGAAGAAAACGGAGTTACGCGCGCACTGTCGGGCTGGTTACCGTGATGACTTGCGGGGCCATGCTGCTGCTGACAACTCTGGAATTGGATAGCGCCATCTTAAATCGGATGAATTCCGTTAACGAAGAGGCGTACAACCTCAACAACGGCAGAATCCTGGTTTGGGAAATGATTCTTTCTCAGCCAAGTTGTTGGTTGCCGGGTTGCGGGTTGGGCAATTTTCATTTTGCCATCTTGCCGGCATACCAAAGTGAGCCGACGGCTTGGTTTTATCACGCGGAAAATATCTACATCGAATTGCTAGCCGAGTTTGGAGTCATCGGATTTGCGTTGGGAATGATGGGTCTAGGCTGGCTAGTGCTGAGGATTCGCTGGTGCGTTCTAGCCGGTCAGCGCGCGGCACCGACATTTGTCGCCACAACCTTGACTGTGTCCGCTGTGGCCCTCCAAAGTTTGGTGGATTTCAGTTTGATCATTCCATCAATTTGTTTACCGCTTGCGGCACTTGTGGGCTGTTTTCTAGGACGCAGCTATTGCTCTGATTTTGGAAACAAGCCCGCGCGAAGCGAGCATCGAAAAAGGGATCGCGACTTTCCTGAACGCCGAACTGAAGGTCGCCTTGCGATAGCCAGTGGCGGGTCGAACGCCGCTTCATCCGTCGCACTTTTGGTCCTGATTCTGTTTTCCATCTGGATCGGAACGAAGCCGTTGAACGGCTTTGCCTTCGCTGAGCAACTCAACACTCAGCTGAGTATGTTGGAAAAATCGGCTCGAAATGAACATTGGCAAGGCGCAGGCCAGTTGCTCGCATCGATCGATATTGCACAAGTGGAACGATTTGCTGACCATCCGGAAGTGAATTTGCAGATCGGAAGGCTACTGCAAGCGTTTGTAGGCGAGTCGTTTGAAAAAGCGTTGAAGTGGCCCGAGAATGTGACAGCGGCTCAGCGCACAACGTTGTCTGAGCCCGCCAACATCGCTGCGTCATTTCGTGCCAAAAATGATCCGAGAATGTTGGAATTGCGCAACCTCGCATCGCAATTGCCGCAACAAGTCGAGGCACTCAAACGAAGCGCTGTGCGTATGGCGGCTGCGGCCAGTGTTTGCAGTTTGGACTGGCGTAGCGGCTTAGGAGTTGTGCGTAGCGATATGAATTTGTTTGCACTGGAAACGCGCGCACGCAATTACGCGAGGTTGTTGCAAGTCACTGGTCAAAGCGCTTCGCTGCCAGCCAGCATCGGCGCTGCCACGCTGCTAGCGGGGGAAAAACAAATCGGGAATCGATTCTTGCATGACTACTTGGCTCGAGTTCCGCAAAAAGTAGCTGCAATTGCGACCAACTTCGTCGACCTAATGCCGCCGGAGGTTTCGCCCGTTGAGGCGGCCAGGGAGCTGTTGTTATTGCTGCCCAATTCACCGTTGCTGCAAGTCGAGGTGGCTGAGCATTTTTCGCACCTGGCTGGACGCGAACGAGTTTCCCAACAGTTGGCGTCGAGTATTGATCTGCGGGAACTTTACGCGCAGGCCGATGTAGCAAAAGTTCGGGATCCGCGCAATTCGAAGCTTTGGCTGCTGGTCGCCTGGTTAGCGAACGCTCGAGGGGAGACCAAGACGCAGCTTGAAGCACTTGCAAACGCGATTGACGCTGACCCAATGAACCATGCGATGCGATTTGAACTCGCGAAACTGCTCCTGGACAATGGGAAAAAGTCCGAAGCAATTCAACAAGCCGAAAGAGCTTCCCGACTGTCTCCGGAAACACGCCTTTATAAGGAGTTTGTGGATCAAGTTCGGCTCAACAACTGATTGGGGCGTCTTTAGTTCCGCTACATTCCGCAAAAAGGGCTGGCAAAATGGCGCCTTAGCGGTATCTTAAAAGCGTCACGATCGACACACAGTTTCACGGATTGTGGGGTACGCAGTGACAGCGAAATCGCTATTACCGGTAGCGGCAGGTTTCAAATTCGCAGTTGTAACGACTTTTCGGAGAATGTTCCGTTAACTCTTGGATTAACTGGGCTGCAGTCACCCCAAAAAGCTGCCTAAAACTGCGAAGGCACTTATACTTGCGCCTGCAACATGCCCCATTGGTGAATCGCAGGACTTCTCTTTCAGCTTCAGTAACGAAAAAGAATTATGTCGCAGGTAATGGAACACCCCCCAGTGAACGGTACCTATGGAAACAACGCACTAGGCCGAGACCTGCTTTTAGCAGCGGATCAGCAGCCGCAGGGTTTTGATATCCTCAAGGTATTGTGGCGTTGGAAATGGTTGCCAATCTTGGGTGCAATGATTGGTATCGGGGTGGGTTACCTCTACTTTTCCAAGCAGCCTGCAGAGTTCCAAGCGGTAGCTCTGGTGCAGGTTGTGAGTTCACTGCCTCCGGCAACACGAATTCAGCAATACGAATCCCCTGAAATGGCGATAACTCGGAATGACGAGTCGATGGTGATTAAGAGCCAAGCGGTTCTCAAGTTGGCGGTAGAAAGGGGACGTTTAACTGAGCAGCCGGCCTTGCGCGGGCAGTCTGCTGATATGATCGCAGGCATGTTATCCGGCAGTAGTCTTATTGTTCAGCCAGCGGCCAAAGACGCTAATACAACTCTGATCCAGATTAGCTACAAGTGCAACGACGCGGAGTTGGCGGCTGCAGTGGTCAATGCCGTGGTTGATGGCTACAGCCATTACCTAAAAACGGAATTCGATTCGAACGGGACCGAAATTTACGAACTTGTCAAAAACTCGCAAGTTAAACTAACCGAGACTTA
>JAYVHC010000730.1:0-5678 GCA_043771575.1 Planctomycetia bacterium | reverse complement strand
GGGAACCAGATGGTGGTGTTCAGCGAGAAGTGTCAAAAATACGTCATTTGACCCTGTGGGCGTCGCGCCCGCTTTGCAGAACGCGCGGCCCGCAGAACGCGCGGCCCGCTGAGCACGCGGTTAAACGAACGCGAGACCTCGTTGCAATGCGAATAATCGTTACAGCCTACCACTGTCAGCCGCGAATACACCTCGGTCGGAGTTTTGCTTCCGAGCTGGTGGTGTTCTTTGTCCTACGTTTACAAGGAAAGTTTTTAGGCTGCCTAAACTCCGCAATGAGCAGAACTTTTCAAATTCGCCATCGCAGCCGTCCGTACCGCCCAATTATGCAGATCCCAACATGTCCGAACGACTTTCAGCTACGTCAATCAACGATACGAATGCGCTTGGAACCGGTCGAGCATTACCGTACGTCATGCATGATGAATGCTTCTGGCCAGCCGAGCCCACATCGCTAGTAGATGCAGGCATTGGCGAGACATTTGTGGAAGCATTAATCTGCCAAATACTGTTGAGTGTCGGAACGCTAAGCGGCCGCAAGATCGCCGAAAGAATTGGATTACCCTTCGGCATCATTGATCTGCAGTTGGCTGGCTTGCGTACGAAGCAATACATCGCGCACGCGCGTTCCGCGCCGCTGAATGATTTTTACTATAGCCTTACTGAGAACGGCCAGAAGCGAGCAGTCGCATCACAGCGTAATTGCAGCTACCTCGGCCCGGCTCCAGTGCCGCTCTCTGAGTACCTTCTGTCAGTAGAGGCCCAGGCGAATCAGTTTTCACCCATCGGTCGAGAGCAGCTGTTACAATCGCTGGCGGGGATCACATTCGAACGACAGTGGTTGGATTTTCTTGGCCCAGCGATCAACAGCAACGCCGGAATTTTCTTGTATGGCCCTCCAGGTAATGGCAAGACTACGCTGGCCAAGTGCCTCACGAAGCTGCGCGGAGAGAGCATTTGGATTCCTCATGCGATCATCGACGATGGCGTCATTATCAAATTATTCGATCCCGCATTTCATATTGCCGAGCAATCGTCAGAAAGGTCGAATTCTGCGACCAATCTCCAGGATCATGACAAGCGTTGGGTACGTGTATTGCGACCCACGGTTGTTGTGGGTGGAGAATTGACACTGGACAATCTGGAAATTCGACATGACCCGCGCAGCAACACTTGCGAAGCGCCGATTCAGATGAAGAGCAATTGCGGTAGTTTGTTGATCGATGACTTCGGTCGGCAACGTGTATCGCCAGCCGATTTGTTGAACCGCTGGATTGTTCCGCTCGAAAGTCGCCAAGACTTTTTGACGCTACCCACGGGCAAGAAGATTTCAGTTCCGTTTGAGCAAATCATTCTGTTTTCGACCAACCTGCAACCGAGCGAATTAGTGGACGAAGCCTTTTTGCGCCGCGTTCCATTTAAGATCGAGATTTGTGATCCAAGCGTGGCTGAGTTCGTCGAGTTGTTCCGCAGAAGCTGTGAGTCGTTTGGATTCCCATGGCGGGCTGAGGTTGCCAAGCAATTGGTGGATCATTTGCAGAATGTGGTCAAGCGTCCATTGCGACGTTGCTATCCGCGCGACCTATTGTCCCAAGTGCGGGCTTACTGTGCCTATCGTGGCGAGCCATTGGATCTGCGGTTTGACTATGTTTTGCACGCATGCAAAAACTACTTTGGCTGTGCCGATGTGGCAGTGAAAAGTGCGATTGCCGCCGAACATCGTGTGCCGGCCACCCCGACAGCAGCAGGGCCTGTGATTACATCACAAGCGAACGCCAATACATTTGATTCAAGCAACGTGCTCAACGCAACTCAGCAATTGAGTGCGTCACCCGTTTAAGGAACTGCTACAAGAACGGTGCAAGCGAGGCTTGACCAAGGTAGCGAAAACATTTGCAGTGCCCAATACTATGACGCAACTTAGTGGTCCCATTTCGGCTGGCCTAGAACCGATACCCGGTTACACCCTGCGTCGTCGCTTAGGCGCCGGAGGCTTCGGCGAAGTCTGGCTCGCAGATGCTCCGGGGGGGTTGCAGAAGGCAATTAAGCTGGTCTATGGCACGGTCGATCAAGAACGTGCCAGCAGTGAACTTCGCAGCCTGCAACGCATTCGACAAGTACATCATCCATTCCTGCTTTCGCTGGAACGGATCGAGGTTGTCAACCATCAAATCGTCATCGTAACCGAGTTGGCTGAATGCAGCCTTGTTGAACGATTTCAGCACTATCGCAATAAAGGTCTACCCGGCATTCCACGCGATCTGTTGATCGACCTTCTACGCGATGCGGCCGACGCACTTGATTTTCTTTCGCAGAAACATGAACTTCAGCATCTGGACATTAAGCCCGGGAACTTGCTGATTGTCGCTGACCGCATCAAAGTTGCTGACTTTGGCCTCGTTAAAGATCTACACGATCAAAATCAGTCGTTGGTGGGTGGGTTAACACCCACTTACGCCGCTCCCGAGATTTTCGATGGTCGTCCAGATCGTCGTAGTGATCAGTACTCGTTGGCAATTGTTTATCAAGAACTGTTGACTGGTCAGATGCCTTTTAACGGGCGTACAACGGCTGAATTGGCCCGTCAGCATCTTAACCAACCGCCAAACTTAGAATCACTTCCACCAGCAGATCGTCAGATCATCGCCAGGGCTCTTGCCAAGAACCCATTAAACCGCTTCTCAAGTTGCCGGCAGCTCATCGATCAACTTTCGCGTGTGCGCGCGGTTGTGACCATGACGGCGTCCACCGCTGAGAACGAAAGAGCTGATAAGGAACCTGCCACATCCCTGCCCGTCCCAGCGACCTCCACGTCGGTTGGCGGTCGTCAAAAAGTCCTTCCGCCTTTGGACGTTGACGCAACGCTGAATCACTGGGTTCCTGCACGTTGTATGTTCATCGGACTCGGTGGTTTAGGCTGTAAGACGCTCAGGGAGCTTTACGCGACCATGAGGGATGACGAAGACGCATTGCGTCCTGTATGCCAACACGAATGGCTGGCGATCGACAGCGATTCGCAGTCCTTAGACGCCATCACAGGATCGCTTGAAGGACAGGATGGCTTGCCGTCTTCCGCCGCAACCCAGATTCAGCTCTTTCGTCCCCAAGAATACCGTGCGGCCCATCCTCAGTTGTTTCATGCAATCTCGCGACGTTGGTTGTACAACATCCCGCGTTCGCTAAAAACCGAAGGCGTGCGCCCCTTGGGCATGCTGGCGTTCCTGGATCACTACGAACAACTTACAAGAACTCTACATTTTAAACTAACGGAACTCATCAAGCGCTCAAGCGAAGATCTACTTCGATCGACCGAACCCTTGCGTATATACGTGATCACTTCCGCGCATGGCGGTACGGGTGGCGCGATCTTTACGGAAATCGGCTACCTGGTTCGTGATGTGCTGCGGCAACTAAACTGGCATAGTTACCGCTTGAGCGGCACTTTGACTGTCGCCACGACACTTACGGCTAACCACTCGGAAATGGCTGCCTCGGCAGCTGTTGCCTGCTGTTCCGAAATCGCTCATTGCATGGACAGCGAATCGATGATTCCGCCGCTTCATTTTGGCAATTCGCACTTGATCAACAATCCCCAGCGTCCGTACGATTGGGTCAATCTTTTCGACGGCGGCGTTTATGGTAGTTCCGGCGACGAAACGGCAGCTCATAAATCATTGGCCGAAGCACTTTGGCTCGATGGTCAAACGATGGTGGGCACGGCACTGAGCGCAGTGCGCGTGGAAAGCGGTTCGGATAATCTGGCGTGGCTGCGAACACTTCAAACTACCAAATTTCGGCATGCGACATCCATCAACAGCGCCAGCCTCTCGCGCTTGTGTTGTGCCGAGTCTGTGCGCGAAGCTATGGCTTATATTCTTGGACCGAAAGCGATTTTGAGTGATTCTGAGTCGGCCAGCTCCTCGCGTTGCAGCGCTACATGCAGCGGAGAAATGCCACTCACTGCAAACGCGACCGACGACATTTTGAACCGCATAATGGTTGAATTGCGGTTTCAGATTGATGACACTCTTACTGAAGATATACTCCTGGGCACCTGGGTGCAGCGTTTGAGCGAGCATGCGCCAGATGTTGAAACTCAGTTCACTGCCGACTTGAACACATTGCATCTGTGGCTTAACGACTTAGTTCGCGCGCGCATTCTCAACTGGAAACAGCTTGAGAAGCTGCAGTTAGTGTTGATCGAACGGGTTATGGATTTAGCCAACATTCACGGCAGCGCTTTGGTTGACTACTTAGCGCAGTTCGATTTTCCTGGCACGACCAATGAAGTTGCTGATCAAGTGCGGGATTATTTGAAGCGGTTCGCTGCCGCCGCTATGAACCTTGCGCAACATCTACAGCAGCATGGTAGAGAACTTGGCCAACGCCTAAGAAATTGGAATGAATCGATCACTGCTGAGTCGGCTCTGGCAACCGGGCAACAGATTCCCAGTATGGAATCTTTGGCGGGCGAATGGGCGCAGATTGCCACACGGGTAGTGGCCGTATTGCAGTCCACATTTCAGCGTCTGACAATCCAGATTTTCGAGAGCGCACTGGAAGAATCAACTTCAACGGATGCAGATACGGTTAATCTCCAGCACTTATTGACACTCTCTCGCGATCTATGCGACCGATTTGCACGCGACTTCCGGATCCCGTTTGATCCATCTGAGACTGGCCCCGAAGCAGCCCATGAAACAGGGGTTTCCTTCAATCACCTGGAGGAGTTCCTACCCTCGTTGTCGCAATTTGGTGGCAATGTTTATCGACTGCTTGTAGTACCACAAGATCAATTGCAATCAGTGGCTGCTTGCGCCCATAAATGCGGCTTATTCGAGTCCACGACGATTGTACCGTCTGCGATGTGCAGACAAGCGTATGTCTATACGGATGCAACGAATTTGAATTTTTCGCGATTGATGGGTGCGCTGTGGCGCCCCAGTTACAAAACGTTCCAACTAGCGGAGCGATTGCTGACTCGCGTTGACATCGAATGGCCAAGTGCTGGAAATCTGCTTTCGATTAACCAGGAACCAAGCTTGGTAGTCGCGTCTGCACCGGCGGAGCCGTTACCTGAAGGTTTTGATTTGCAGGGAACCCAGCAGATCTGCATAGCCTAACAAATACTACTCAACGACCTCCCGGCGAGCTTTGGAGGCATCCTTGTTTGCGGCGCCTGCTTCAGGCTGTGCTCAATTCTGGTTTGCAGGAAGGGGTGGTTCCGGAGTCCTCTTTTCTGCCGCTTCGATCTCACGGATCTTTTGTGCTTGAACCGAGATCATGTCTTTCATGCCAGCCATTTGGTAAGCCTCAATCAAGCGTTTGCGGGAACCGATGCGTTTACCGTCGAGTCCAATTGCAGACTCAAAACTCTCGACCGCTCCCACGAAATCGCCGGCAGCCATTCTTATTTCGCCCTGAGAATCAAGCAGCTCAGCATGCGGCCCACTTACCTTCAGAGCGCGGTCGATCATTTCACTGGCGATTTTTGCGTTGTTCGGAGAGACTCTTGCCAGCGCCAATGCCAGATTGTTAAGCACAACGGGAGCGTTAGGCGATTTGCGATCCGCCACTTCGAGGTGCGGAATGGCCGACGCGAAATCACTTTTCTTCAGCCAATGGGTCGCCAGCATCAGATGAGTCATGGTGGTCGATTTCCCATCCGCAAGTTGCTT
>JAYVHC010000729.1:0-2314 GCA_043771575.1 Planctomycetia bacterium | reverse complement strand
ATAATCGTCGATCCGACTTACAGTTTGTTGAAATCACGGAGAAAATCATCGGCTGTGCATTCGAAGTCATCAATGAGTTGGGAACCGGGTTTCTTGAATAAGTTGATGAGAAAGCCTTGGTAATCGCTCTCCAGGAAGAGGGATTCCACGTTCAATTAGTTTGCAATAAACACCTAGCCGCGTCTCTCCGAGACGCGGAAAAGTCCGCCCCGGAGATACTGAAAAAGTCGGCCTCGGAGATGCGGACCTACGTGTTTGGATCGCTTTAATGAAAATTCAATTAAGTAGAGTCTCTTTATGCAAAAAGTTCTGATCGTTATCGGCGACGCTACTGAGTTACTGGACACGATGTATCCGTATTACCGTCTGCAAGAGGCGGGCTTCCAACCCGTGGTTACCGCGCCGGAAAAGCGGCTGTATCAATTGGTGCTGCATGAGGTTAAGCCGGGCTGGACGATCACCAAGGAGTGGGAGGGCTATACGTTGATGTGCGACGTTCCGTTTGCTGAGATCAAAGAAGAAGAGTACGCGGGCATCATGTTCTCAGGTGGTCGCGCGCCGGAGTACCTTCGTTACGACGAGAACTTAGTGCGTGTTACTCGGCATTTTTTCGAAACCGATAAACCAATCGCCAGTGTTTGCCATGGCGTTGAGATTCCAGCCTACGCGGGTTGTGTCAACGGGAGGCGGATGGCCACAGTCCCCAAATGTCGTTTTGACCTGGAAGTCTGTGGCGGGATATTTGTAAATGAACCCTGTGTAATTGATGGCAATCTCATCAGCGGTCGCACTTTCCACGACAATGGTCAGTATGTCGGTGCGTGGATCGATCTGCTGCTCAAGGCGCGAGCGCAAGGTCTGTAATCTCTATCGGGATGGATACGGAATCGGGATGGATACGGAAGAATTAACTAGTGTCGCAAATACAAGTTGGCATTGGTTGGGAATTAATGCAGTTACAAGCACGAAGCGCAAGCGAGTGAACAGAACTGACAAGAGCACCGTTGGCGGAAGCGGCTAGGGATGATGTGATGGCTGTTCAAATCGCTTTGAGCCCATTGTCGTCGATGTCAAAACTCAAGATGCGATCGTCGGCAAAACTGCCTCGGTGTTTGGCGATGTAAAGGCCTCGGGTCATCTTTCCGCCGGAGAGTGTGCGGCCCATGAGGATAACGGTGTTGGCGCCGGCGGCTAAGTCTCCGGCGGCAAGTGGCTGAGTCATGAGTTGTTCGAGTATCGATTGCTTGGTGGTGACAAGCACCATTGCGGAGGACGCGTTATGGTCGTAGGAGGTTTGCATGACTTTAGGTTCAAGTTGACGGAAGTGTTGCCGGAAGACTTCGCGGGCGAGCCAGTCGTGTTCGATCCGCAGCATGCGATGATAAACGGATTCGAGCAAATCAAGTTGCAGCGAGTCCTCGGGTGCGTCTTGTGGTTCAATGCCGTCGACGATGAATCGACGAGTACCGTGGATGAGATGACCGTAAATGAATCGGGAGAGTAAGGGCAAGCGACGGTTGAGTTCGGACTGCCATGCGTGCCACTCGTCGACATCGAGCTGACTGCGTAGCACGCGTCGGCCGCCATAGCCGAAGAAGGGTAGAACATCGGCTGGACGACCGTGAGTGAAGGGATCGACGAGGGCTTCTGAACGAGGGTCGATGGTGGTCAACTGCAGGCCGAATAACTGTGCGTTGTAACCCGAGTGGTTTTGCGAGTCGCCGCGACTGGAAAGGTCGAGGATAGCGGCGCGGTGACCTTCGGTGGCTCGGCCCGCCTCGCCAAAGTGCATGCCGAGTTGCGTCTTGCCGACTCCTGTTGCCCCTATGACCATTGTCAAACTGCCTGGCAAGAGTCCGCCACCGAGGGATTCGTCAAGCCACGGGAGTCCGGTCGAAAATCGCGTTAATTTAGGTAGTGTTGTCAAAATCGGTAAGGCGTCCGCACAGTTGTTGAATGAAATTTTCGCCAACTCTACAGCTTGCCCACGACGAATGGGATGCGGCGAAACGCGACTTAAGAGGTCGAATCGCGCACCTGGCGCTTTCCTCCTGGCTGGCTTCGGCTATTCTATGGTGTAACGATAGCTTTGGTTACCACAGACAACTTTTTGGACTGCGAATCCATGCTGCGACTTCAAGGTATCATTCCGCCCCTCGTCACTCCACTCGCCGCTCAAGACGAATTGGATATTGATGGCGTTGATCGCGTGGTCGAACACGTTGTTCAAGGTGGTGTACATGGGTTGTTCATACTGGGTTCATGCGGCGAGGGACCAAGTCTCAGCTATCGGCTGCGTCGCGAGATGATTGCA
>JAYVHC010000728.1:0-4905 GCA_043771575.1 Planctomycetia bacterium | reverse complement strand
CAAATTGCCACTTTGAAACAGTGGATCGACGAAGGTGCAAACTGGCCCAATGGAGTCGATCTCGCCAAACTCGAAGACCGCCGCGACCACTGGTCTTTTAAACCTATCCAAAACCCTCAGCCGCCAAGCGTTAACGACCAAACTTGGCCGCGCAGCGATTTGGATCGTTTCATCCTGCATGGCCTTGAACAAGCACACCTGCGTCCCGCCCTCGAAGCGACACGTGTTGCTTGGTTGCGCCGAGTTTCTTTCGATCTCATCGGTCTGCCACCCACATCCGAACAAGTCGACAACTTTCTCAACGATCATCGCCCGGACGCTTATGAACAGGTCGTCGATGACCTACTGAGATCGCCGCGCTATGGTGAACGCTGGGCCCAACACTGGCTCGACGTTGTGCGCTACGCAGACACTCATGGCTTCGAAGTCAACACCGAACGACCGAACGCGTGGCCCTACCGCGATTACGTGATCCAAGCCTTCAATCGCGACACCCCTTACGATCAATTCATTCGCCAACAGATCGCTGGCGATACGCTCGGCCAGGACGCAGCCACTGGCTTTCTCATTACGGCTTCCGTGTTACTCCCCGGCCAAATCGGTCAAGATGAACCTTCTAAGCGGCTGGCTCGCCAAGACTCGCTCGATGAAATCGTCGTCAACATCGGCCAAACTTTCTTGGGCCTTAGTATCGGGTGCGCGCGCTGCCATGATCACAAGTTCGATCCGATCTCGGCCCAAGAATACTATTCCATGCAGGCCTTCGTGGCTGGCGTCGAGTATGAAGATCGCGAGCTGCGAACGCCTGAAGCGGACAGGGAACGGGCTGATGCCGAAGCACTGAAAACTCAATTGAAGGAGATCGATCAAACACTCGCGCAATTCGAACCCATCGCACAGCCAAAACTAAGCGAAAGGGCAAAACTAAGCGAAAGGGCAGGGGGCCCTGACCCAACCAATGCCAAGCTAAATGAAGTGAGTTTTACACCGCTCATGGCAAAATTCATTCGCTTCACAATTCACGACGCGAATTTGCACCCGACCCTCGGTTTGATTGAACCCTGTATCGATGAGTTCGAGATCTTCAGCGCCGAAACAACTCCTCGAAACATGGCTCTTGCGACCGCCGGCACACTGGTTACTGCATCGGGCAGTCGAACGTCCGACATCCATCGTATCGAGCATATCAACGACGGCTTGTATGGTAACAGTCGCAGCTGGATGTCCGATGAAGCGGGCCGTGGCTGGGTTCTTCTCAAACTAGCCGAACCCACGAACATCAACAAAATCACTTGGAGCCGCGATCGCGAAGGCAAATTTAACGACCGGCTTGTCACCGCTTACACCTTGGAAGCCGGCGCAACACTCGCTGCCATGACCGAAGTCGCCGCAGTGCAACCAGCCCGTTCAGTCATCAACGCTCGCTTCAACTCCGATCGTTTTCAACCTGTGAAAACCACTCGCGTGCGGTTCACCATCAATGCAACCAACACTATCGAACCTTGCATCGACGAACTGGAAATCTACAACACCCACGCAGTCAACGTAGCGTTTGCCAGCTATGGGACAAAAGTAAAATCGTCCGGCGACAACATCGCTCCTGACCGCCACGAACTCAAACATATCAACGATGGCCAGTACGGCAACTCGCGCAGCTGGATGTCCAGCGAAGTCGGCAAAGGCTGGGTCGAATTCGAATTTTCCGCTGAACAGACCATCGACCGAGTCGTCTGGGGCCGTGATCGCGAAGGCAAATTCGGCGATCGGCTGGCAACAGACTACCGCATCGAAGTCGCTGACTCGTCCGGCCAGTGGCAACTTGTGGCCGATTCAACGGACCGCCATCCCTTCGGCACGCCCGATCAGCGAAAAGGTGCCGCCGCGATTTCGCTGGTGGGTCTTTCCGCCGAGGATGCTAAACAAGCTCGCGAATTGCTCGCTCAAAAACGGAAGCTGGAAGCCCGTATCGCTACGGCCACCAACGCACAATTGGCGTTCGCCGGAAAATTTCGCAAGCCCGATGCGATCCACTTGCTCAATCGCGGAGATCCCGAACAACCTCAAGCCGAAGCCGCTCCCGCTGTTCCCAAAGTGCTCGGCGAACTGAGCCTTTCGAACGATTCAGCCGAATCGGATCGCCGCATAGCGCTCGCCAACTGGCTCGTTAACCCCGCGAATCCATTGACCGCTCGCGTCATCCTCAATCGCATTTGGCAAGGGCATTTTGGCTGCGGCATTGTCGAAACTGCCAGTGACTTTGGACGCGCTGGAACGAAACCATCGCATCCTGAATTACTCGATTGGCTCGCCACTGAATTCATGCGTTCTGGATGGTCGATCAAACAGTTGCACCGAACGATCGTGCTCTCTTCCACTTATCGACAATCCTCTCAAAACAATCCGGACGCTGCTGCTAAAGATGTTGACTGCCGACTGCTGTGGCGTTTCCCGCCACGAAGGCTTGAAGCCGAAACGATTCGCGACTCGATGTTGGCCGTCAGCGGCCGATTGAACCTAACCATGTTCGGGCGCGGCTACGACTTATTCGATAAACGCGGCGGACTGTCCGGATTCGAGCCCATTGAATCGTTCAAACCCGACGGCCTCCGCCGTATGATCTATGCACACAAAGTCCGTCGCGAACGCGAAGCTATCTTCGGTGCATTTGATTGTCCCGATGCTGGTCAAAGCACCTCACGACGGCGCGAGTCGACGACACCCATCCAAGCCCTCAATCTTTTCAACAGTCGCTTCACCATTGATGAAGCCAACGCTTTCGCCGCTCGGGTCGCTACCGAAGTAGGAGCTGACACCAGAAGTCAAGTGCGTCGCGTATTCATACTAGCTCTCAACCGGGAACCTGACGCTACAGAACTGGCTGATTGCACGCCTGTGGTAGAACAGTCTGGCTTATCCACGTTATGTCGAGTCGTCTTTAACAGCAATGAGTTTTTGTTCTTACCGTGACAGAGACGGTCGCTCATCCCCCAACCAGACCATTCGTTGACCACTTCCTTTTCCAGGCTATCGGGAAGTCCTTTGACGTTCATAGAGCGTTACCATCAAATCGACGTACACAAAACGCGATGAATGCGAATGTAAAGAACAACAGTCCGGAACAAATGAGTGACAACAGCCATATCTTTTTAAGCACGGCGTACGCGCGATTAGTTGAAAGATCAAGCATCTGCCCACACTGGTCCGCAAAAACAATTGTCGTGAAAATTATTGCGATCGGGCAAAACACTTGAAGGGAAAAAAGGACCGCAAAAGTAATTAGAAATCCGCCATATGTCGTCCGTGCCAGCCCTAACAAAGCCGCATACGCAGTCGTCGTAAGTAAGAGATCGGTGATTGAGAATTTCATTTTGCTTGATTGGCACGTTACTTGGCCGTGAACTCAGGGCGCAGCAATGCCGTGTTTAGCTTGTCGCGCTAGCGTGCAAATCTTCAATCGGCGGGTCAATATCCGTAGCGGTTGCTTTTGGAACGAACGCCAGGAACCAACCCGCGCCAAGAACCACCGCGGTTGCAGATGCCAAGAGCACAGATATTTGGGATAAGTTCACTAGTTCTTGATCTTCAAATGCTAAAGTCGAAATGAAAATCGACATCGTAAATCCTATTCCTGCCAAAATACCGGCGCCCACCAAATGCGATCGACTTAAAGCGTCGGGCAGTTGACCGAATCGAAAATAAATTGCCAGCCAGCAAAATGCGATAATTCCCAGTGGCTTGCCAACCACTAGCGCTACATAAATCCCAAGTGAGTTGGGCTCGAGAAGTCGCCAATACCAATCTCCGTGTAGTGGTATGCACGTATTTACCATTGCGAAAATTGGCAGAATCCCCAGAGCCACCGGATAGTGAAGTCGATGTTGTAGCCGGTGAGAAATACAATCTTCACGTCGCTTGGAAAAGGGAATGGCAAAAGCAAGCAGTACGCCGCCGATCGTGGCGTGAACGCCCGATTGAAGAAAACACCACCACAATGCCACACCACCAATGACGTAAGGCCAAAGGACTTGTACTCCGAACCGATTCAAGCAGCCAAGTAATGCGAGTACCCCCATTGCGCCAAATAGATACGTGATCGCAACCTCTTTGGTATAGAACAGCGCAATAATCACGATTGCACCCAAGTCGTCCGCGATTGCGAGCGCCGTGAGGAATATCTTCAGCGAGTAAGGTACCTTGCTCCCAAACAGTGCGAGCACACCCAGCGAGAAGGCAATATCGGTTGCCATGGGAATGCCAGCGCCACGCGCCGTGGTAGTTCCAAAGTTCAGCAAGATATGAATCGTCCCGGGTACAATCATTCCGCCAATGGCCGCAATAACCGGCAGTGCCGCATTCTTCCAAGAGGACAATTCGCCCTCGTAAATCTCGCGCTCCAGTTCCAAGCCAATCATAAGAAAGAAGATGACCATCAGCCCATCATTCACCCAACTCTCGATGGGCATACCGAGAAGTACACTGTGGAAGAAGTGCTGTAGCGATTCGCCAAATAACGAATTCGCGAGCAGTAGCGACACAGCGGTGGCCAACATCAGTGCCAATGCGCCCGATCGCTCACTGGCTACGAATTCCTTGAACAGCTTCGTGCTTAACATCAACTACTCCATTGAACGCCTGACGCATCATTGTGGTAAGTGATGCACTGTAGAACAAGTTAACCGCAGCTCCAGGCGAGCGGAATGGCTCTAGCCGCCAAGACGAGCAGAATGCTTGGGCTTGGTCTGCCAGCTGATCACAAAATAAAGGGTAAATCTACACTATAAAGGTCACGACGAGTTACACTAGAGTTCCGCCTTCAAATTCCGCGAGGCGCGCGCCACCAATCAAGCACGCAGCATCATTTGGCACTTCAGGCACTCAGTCGGCCGTCGATGAAACCTCACACAC
>JAYVHC010000727.1:0-2556 GCA_043771575.1 Planctomycetia bacterium | reverse complement strand
ATCACGAAGGCTCGGTTCGGTTCGACGCTCGCGACCAGCGCCGAAGGAGCCAAACTGCCACCGCTCGCCAATTCCACCTTCGATTTGACAAGCATCGGCACATCGCTAACGGCGAGACTGCGAGTCTGGTGGGGTGAGACAATCGACGAAGATTTGGTCGTAGGTGGTGTAGGCTGGGGAACTGGGAAGAACGAGGTCGCCCGCTTGAAGGCGGCGGGGTCGATTTCTTTCAGTTCGTCGAGTTTGGTGGTTGCCTCGGGTTTCGGGCATGCGCGCAAGTAGTTGATCACCGGCACCCGCACCCAACTCGACTTTTCGTCAGCCGTTTTGAACAGTTCCACCAAGCGATCAATTTGCGACCAGTCTTCCCATCGCGCCAAATCAGGAATCACTAAATCGGCCAATTCGGGGCGTTGCAGAATCAACTGCATCGATTTCAGCACGCGGTCTTTGCTGATGATACCGCCATCGGTTCCGTGAAATCTGAGCGCCATGATAGCTGCGTAAGTGTCGGCATACTGACTCTTTTTATTGGCCAAAAACAATTCGTCGATCAGCTTCAATCCATCATCGCCGAGCAACGTGACGTAGCAAGCGATCATCGCATCTAGACCGGCTCGTTTGTTTGGATCTTCGCTACGCAGCAGAGTTTCGAGCAATTTCGCATCTTCCGCTTTGCCACTGATTCCGAGTAAGACCAAATATAGCCGCTTGCGATCCGGCGGCAGGCTGGTGTCTTCAATCCACTCCAGCAATTTTTCGCGTTCGAGTTTCGGTTTTAGCTTCTTTAGGTCCTCGTAAGGAGCCGATGCAAATTCGTCGTAAGCGTCGCGAGCTAAGATCGCTTCAGAGTTCTCTAGATAGTCGTAGTAAAACTCGATTCGTTTCATTGGGTCTTGAGGCAACTTGACAATGGTTTTCACATATTCAGTGGCTTTATCGCTGACTGGTAAAGGCGATGACCAAAGCAGGTCGGGTGGATCTACGCCCATTACTAGAAACTGCGTTCCTTCAGCTGCTTTGCCGAAATAATTCATTCGCTTTTTTTGAAGGATACGAATGAGATTGTCGCCTCGGATCACCGAAACCATCTCAAATTCGGCGTCCGATTCCGTCTCAGTGCCTTTGACAATCTTGGCAATTGCCACCGCATCCATGGCTTCCATTTCTTGACGCAAGGTCTGGGAAACGGCTGAGCAGAATGGGCAACATGTGTCGGCGAAAGCGGCCGTTGCATTTCCCAACCAAGCTAATGCAAGCACAGCTAACGATAATTTGTGCATTTTCCGTATCTCCGGAAATCACCAAGTTTTTCTTAAGTTACGATACGCTCTAGTTTAGGAGAGTAACCGGGGTAAAGACCAGCTCTGACTGCAAAATTCACCCTTGAAAGCTGATTTTCTTTTTTACGCATAGGATGCAAAAGCCGAATACTGCTCGCATTCGCTAAAATCGGCAGTGTCACCTATCTGACTCCTAAAGGAGGGGGATCTCCCATGGCTTGGCAAAATCCGACAGTTTCTCGAGTTCACCGGGTACGCATCGAACCGCTCGCGGAATGCCAATTTGGATTCTCAATAGGCCAGGCCGAGGTAGCGCGCTGGCACTTTTCCAACCTCGCGCCGCGCCCCTACTTTTTCCCCGTAAATGGCCCTAGCGGCCTCAGTTTGACTCGCATGGGACACCCGGGGGCACCGAACCACGACCATCATCGCTCGTTGTGGTTCGCGCACTCGGATCTCTTAGGGATCGATTTCTGGTCGGAATCCACGGCAAGCCGCATTCGGCAATCGCAGTGGTACGCGATCGAGGACGGCCCGGACTCAGCCCGCATTGCGTTTGAGCTGCTTTGGACCGACGGACACGATCCCCAGCCGTTAATCAAGCAAGATGTTTTCGCAACGCTCCGAACTGTACCTCCAGGTTGGACACTTGAGCTGCAAAGCGATTTTCGGTCAGCGGCGGATGGCGTCGAATTTCGGCAAAGTAACTTCGGTATTCTCGGCCTGCGAGTGGCTAAAAGCCTTTCCGTGGTTTTCGGCGGGGGCAAGATTACCGGTTCCGACGGCGCGCAAGGTGAGCTCGAATTATTTGGTAAATCTAGTCGCTGGATCGACTACAGCGGTCCGATCTACACCGAACCAGTCACAACACCTCCTGTAATCGAAGGCCTAACGCTGATCGATCACTCCAGCAATCCGAACTATCCCGCGAAATGGCACGTGCGCGAGGATGGCTGGATCGGACCGTCAATTTCAAGGGACAAATCGATTTTGGTGCCACGCGAGCGACCGCTGACGTACCGTTATTTGCTGTATATCCACTCCGGGGATTGCGATTTAACGAAGATCAACTCGTTGGCCGATCAGTTTGACGATTTTCCGCCACTCGGGCTCCGCAAGGCGACTCACCCCCATCACCAATATGAAATTGCCACTTTGTCCTAATCTAGCTCATTGGACAGCGGCACTTGGTAGCACAGTACAAGCCCGAAGCGCAAGCGAGTGAATGAGTTGCGCGGATTCACTCGCTTGCGCTTCGGGCTTGTATTCCCCG
>JAYVHC010000726.1:0-4592 GCA_043771575.1 Planctomycetia bacterium | reverse complement strand
AACAATAATTAAGTCAAGTGCCGAAGCAAAATTACCACTATTACCGACCAAGTCCCAGTAGCGCGCAAACCTGCGCAATCGATGTATTTCATCAAACGTCAATAGGCGATTGGTCAGGATCTCATAAGGTGGATGTGGACTGTACCTCATCTCCCAAGTGCTATCGTGCCGCGTGATCGGAGTTCCTCGCAATCGCTTCAAGATCCCAACTTGAATCTCTTGAGGCCGTAACTCATAGAGCCGATCAAAACCAGCCGCAAAACTCTCAAGCGACTCGCCGGGCAGACCGACAATCAGGTCCGCATGGATGTGTACACCAGTGCAATCGCGAAGATAACGAAAGTTATTGGCAAGCTTTTGATTGTCCTGTTTGCGGCTGATCAATTTTCCGACATCATCATTAAATGTCTGCACACCGATTTCGAACTGCAATGCTCCGGCAGGAAACTGCGCGATCAACGTTCGCAAATCCTCTGGCAAGCGATCGGGAATCATTTCGAAGTGCAGAAACAGACCCGGTACGAGTCGATCGAGAAAGAACTGCAAAATCTGACGACTGACCCGCAAGTTCAAATTGAAGGTCCGATCCACAAACTTAAATTGCTTCGTGCCGCGCTCAAGCAACTTCTGCATCGCCGCTAAGAACTGCTCGACGTTCGCCAGACGAACCGGAATCTCAAGCGACGACAAGCAAAACTCGCACGTGAATGGACAGCCTCGCGAAACTTCAACGTAGATCACGCGATTTGCCACGTCCACGTCGTCGTAAAAATCATACGGCAGCGTAATTTGCTCAAACGTGGGCACCGTAGCGAGAAGCATCTTCTCTTCGCAAGCTTCACCGCGCAGTAATTTGATACACAATTCGCGAAAAGAACAATCGGCTTCACCGGAAATTACATAGTCCGCCAGCTCAACGATGGGTTGGCCTTCAGCTTCATAGCTGACTTCTGGACCACCCAAAACAAGGATGATCTCGGGCCGAACGCGTTTGAGATCCGCCACCAACCGCAGCATCGGTTCGATGTTCCAAATATAGACGCCGAGCCCTACGATTTTCGGATTCTGCGCGAGAATCGCCGCCAGCACATCGACCGTGATGTCATTGATCACGAACTCCAGCATCGTGGTTTCCGATTGCATCGACCCCATATTGGCCAGCAAATAACGCAATCCAAACGAACTGTGCGAGTAACGGGCATTTAGCGTTGCGAGAACAATTTGAGTCATACGGTTTCCACGGTGGGTCGCATCTGCCGGATGCGACCAAGACTGCTTCACAGTGTCCCTTTGGGGCGTGCCACCCGACCCTAAAATCTAATCCGGACGACGCAATAGCACGAGTTATTCTGGACTCGGTTTGTCCATGGATGAGCCATCGCTGCGTGGCTGAAGGGTCTCCTGACGCTCATCTTGTTGTTCACGAGTACGAAAATGCGGACCCTTGATGTGGGACTCTTCCTCGCGCACAAATCGCGGATCCTGGTAGTCGCCACTGATCTCCCCAGCATCGTACGCATCATCGTAGCGCGAGATATAGCCTGGCAACTTCGCGCGATCTAACTCCAACATGTACTCAGCGACGACGTGCTGTTGGATCATGTCACGGCAAGCTTGGTTGATGGGATGCGCAACATCAGCATACAGTTTATTCGGCGTGTCGTCGTCGCGCGTATCGCGACCATCCCGCAAACGTACTCCGCAGTTGTTGCAGTAGTTACTACGCATCGCATTCTTGTTGCTACAGCGCGAACATCGATTCGTCAACTTGCGACTAGGCATGGCAACGAAGGGACCTTGCGTCCCTTCAATAATCTTCAGATCGCGAACCACAAAGCTGCTATCGAAAGTGATTGAACAGAAAGCCCGGAGACGGTCTTCCGACTCCTCCATCAGTTTTATTCGAACCTCTGTAATCTCCACTGCTACTGCCCCCATGCACGCGACGTGGATGATCCGCCAAAATGTCTACGACGAACTGATGAGCCGAAGCTGCTCTTCGATAGACGGCTGAGACCATGATTTAACAGCATAGACCCTCGACAGTCCAGCGTCATTTGCCGCTCGACGCATGTTCGACATTGTATAGCGGGCCGAAACCAATGCAAAGCAACTCGATCCGCTGCCAGTCATCGCATTATACCGAAAATGGAAACTGCGAAAAATGTTTAACTGCTTATCTATCCATGACGTCGCGGCCCTCGCACTTGTTTCCAAAGCATTAAACAGCAATCCTCCAATGCGTTCTAAATCCTCGCTACGACAAGCCTCAATTAAGTCTATCGATTGTCGAATTGAGCCTGAACTTTGCCAATCTGCGTAAACTACGCTAGTTGCGCAGCCAGCCGGTGGGTGGGTTACTACGAATTCAAGCGCTGGATTGATATCAAGAACCTCACAGTTTTCACCCCGTCCTTTCACTAAAGCCAAACCTATTCGATGCTCGTCCCCCAAGAAAAAATTCAGGTCGCTGCCCAATTCAGCACAGATTTGGGCGGCTAGGGGGCGGTCCCAGCCTCCCCAAGCCAGCATTGCAGCAACCACCGCCGCAGCCGCATCGCTACTGCCGCCACCTAAACCGGCCGACGCCGGAATCGATTTTTTCAATCGAATTCGGCACCCAGTTTGCACATCCATAAGCTCTTGGACCCGCTTTACCGCTCGATAAACCAAATTGCGTTGGTCGCTTGGAATATCCCAGGCCGGATCGTTTCTTAATTGAGCCTCAGGAACTGGAAATTCAATCTCCAGACACAACTCGGGTCCCGGCGTCGAACGCAGTTCCAACCTGTCGCATAGTGAGATTGGGCACAGCAGCGACTCAATCTCGTGATATCCGTCAGCCCGTTTGCCCAATACTTCAAGAAATAAATTCAATTTGGCGGGGGCCTCAACACAGACAACCCCACCTTTTACATCAATCAGCATCAACTAAATCTCCGTAAACGCTGATTCGAAGGCAGCTTGACGGATCAGCACTGCTCAGCATTCAATAGAAATAGCGTACCATAGTTGTGCGTAAGCGGAATCAAGTGTCAGGTAACGACTGTGGACCCGATATACATCGCGATCATTCTCTATCTCTCGGCCATCGTGCTGGCCTTCGTCGATCTGTATGTGCCAAGCGCTGGAATGCTGCTCGTGTTGTCGCTCGTCGCTGCGGTTGGCAGTGTACTGTTTGGATTTCGGGACGGAACGACATCGGGGATGACCATGCTGACCTTGGTGGCCGCATCGATACCAATTCTCGGATTGGTCGCGATTCGAATTTGGCCCCATACGCCGGTCGGTCGTCGCATTGTGCTCGGTTTGCCGCCAGAGCAACCCACGACCGCACTCGATGAACAGAATACGCTCGCTGAGCTCATTGGTCATGTACTGGTAAGTGAGTACCCTTTAATGCCCGGTGGACAAATCACCATCGACCATCGCCCGTACAACGCGCTCGCCGAAGCAGGATACATTGATGCCGGCCAACGCATCGAAGTAACCGCAGTTCGTCATCGCAATTTGATTGTCCGGGTTACAGACAAACCCTTGACTCCCATTCGACCGCGCGAACGCATCTATGCTGTTGGCAAAGGCCCCGTTGCGAAGTCCGCCAGCAATCAAAGTCTGCTCGAGGCGCCCGCCAATGAACTCGGGCTGGAATCTCTAGAGGATTGAAGTTCGTCCAATCACCTACCGGTGCCGACGCGGTCGTAACTCGAGTAAGCGGCACGCAATCAACGGTATTAATCAAGGCCGCTGCGTTCGCTGCGATCGCTTCCGGAAGCTCTATCAGCGAACTGCGCGAACTGACTAACGACGGCAAAACACTCTCAAAGCTCGAGCTACCAATCGTAATTCGACGATCCGCATCACGTCGGACGGCTTAAGTTCCTTTTGTCCGCGACTTGGATGGCTTGAGTTCCAACCCGATTACTTCACAGATCGCCGAAACGTAGCGAGTATTGAGACTGCAGCGGCCCGTCAAGTACCGCTTGGTCGCTTCCGGGCTGGGCGAACCGCCGCACAGCCGGCTAATTGCGTAGGCGGTCAGCCCAAGCTCATCGGCTCGGGCTGACACTGCGTCGCGAATTCTATCTTCGCTATCCATTTGCAGAAGGTTCTAGTTTTTCGATGCTGACCATGCACACGAGAGCCAGAATGCGAGCCCGATACTTGCCGTCGGCATCTTTGGTCAAAACGTGCGCGGCAATCGAGTCTACGATCGCATGATCTCGCGACGGAATTTCGAACGACTGACCCGTGTTCATCGTCACGCGAATCGGACCACCCTGAATCGCATCGTTCAATGTTTCTCTATCCATTTTCAAAACCGTTTTTGCAGCTCGGTACCGCCGAGACGGGCCAACGCTGATCGCATGTAGTTAAAGTATCGTACTAGCGTACGATAGTCAATCGTTCTGTCGGACAGTGTTATTTCAAATCTCAAATTTCAAATCCCCCTCGCTCTGCGACATTTGATCTTCTTTCCTTAAGGGGTAGCCAGTAAGGCAAACGGACAATAAAAAAGTACCAGCGAACCCATAGTATTGATATCAATGGCATCAACGGCGGCGGAGTAGTCAAACAACTGTCCAAGACAT
>JAYVHC010000725.1:0-1608 GCA_043771575.1 Planctomycetia bacterium | reverse complement strand
GAGGCCCGCCATGCGACGAGCCCTTTCACGAACCTCTGCCCAAGTGGAACTGGTCATATCACCTGCGTCCAAGGCGTCGCTACGAGGGCTTGCTTCAGCAATCCAGTGAACGTCGGGAGGGACCCAGTCGGATGGTGCTACGGTGTCCCAAAGTGCAGCTAAAAGCTGAGCCCGCTCGCTGGAATTAAGCGTTTGGGCGGCGTCGAAGATCTCGGTTACCCGGTGCAAGTTGAATTGGCCTCGGTTGTAGTCGGCGATGGTGCGGATATACATCTTTTCGTAGTGCGATCCATCTTAACGGGAGAGCGACGCTCCTGCGGAGCTTTGTCGGGCGGCCATTTTGCGTCCACAAGCACTTGGGGCCGATCTCGATGCCGAAAAAAGCTCGGCAGGAGCCTCGCTCTCCCGACCTGTGCGTCGCCCTTCCATCTTTGTCTGCGAATCGAGGAAGACGTCATAATCCGAACCGAACGGTCTCTAGAGCCAGGACGCCAACAGCGCGGACACCAACTGGACGGTCTCCTCCTGTGGCGCCGCAAAATCGATGCAGTCGGCAGAATCGCTCCATTGTGGAGTACTCGCCTAGAGATTGCGGGTTTCACGGTTTGCGGGCTGGCTGGAGGGGCATCAATGACATAGGTTTCAGCGGCACTATCCCGTTCCTCGAATCCGCGCTGTCCAAAAAATGCACTCATTTGTTATCACCGAAGAATCGGAATGGCATTCCTGGGGTTCCTCATGGAATTCGCTAGTACGCGTCAATCCCATGCTGAGTATGGATTGGCTGAGTGCGTGGTGGCGTCAGTATGGCACAGGGCATCAATTGCATATCGTCGCAGTCGTCGAGGGTGACCGGCTATTGGGAGTTCTACCGCTTTATGAACATGAAGCGCGTCTTGGAAGGCAACTGCGTTTTCTAGGTTCGGGCACGGTATGCAGCGACTATTTGAGTGCAGTTGTCGATCCAGTATGCGCCGCTGAGGTGTACAAATCACTCAACGATTGTCTGCGGGAATCGGTTCTTCAAAGAGAAATCGAAGCCTTGCAACTTGAGGGAATTTCGGACCGTGACGCATGGATTCCGCAGCTCACAAGCTTTGCTGATGAAGCGGGTTTTTCAATTCGTGTTCAGCCGCTGGACAATTCATGGTCGCTGGCACTGCCAGGCAGTTGGAGCGCGTTGCAGCAGAGTCAACGTGGGCGGCATGTGTATCGCAAAGCCAAGAAGTGCTTTGGGAAAATTGAATCCAACGAAATAACTGTTCGGCAACTTACTCACGTTTCTGAATTGAACGAGGGGATGGAGCACTTGGTTCGCCTCCATCAAGCTCGACGCGAAAGTGTGGGTGACCAAGGTTGCTTTGCGGACTCAAGATTTGAGCCATTTCTTCGCGACGCGATTGAAAACATGCTGGCCAATGGCACCGCCTGTTTTAGTGTCTGCGAAAAGGCGGGCGTGGCCATCGGCGTTGCCTTACTCTTGCTCGGAAGCGATACCGTTTTCATGTATCAATCAGGTGTCGATCCGAACTCTATGGCGCTCGAACCTGGGCATACGATGGTTACTGGCTGTTTGCTGTATGCGATTTCGAAGAGCTATCAGAACTA
>JAYVHC010000724.1:0-3392 GCA_043771575.1 Planctomycetia bacterium | reverse complement strand
CGGCCAGAAACAGTTTGCGGTATCCGCTATTAGTTTCGTTCGTAGCCACACTCGGTAACTACTCAAGTCGTTCGACCCGCAGGGCTGGGGTTTTTTACGTAGCCGAGTTGCTCCGCAACTCGGTGCCTTTGTCTCATTATCGGCCTCCGTTTACGTGAGCGTAATCGAGTCGCGGAGCGAATCTCGCAAAAAAGCTATTGGCAACCTAAGGCGTCTCGTTACTCGTCGAGGTAAACCGCTCGCGGTGTTACGTTTTCTCCCAAGTAGTACCTTCTTTCAAGTCTTGCAGCGTGATACTGTGTTTTAGCAATCCGTCGCGAATCAAATCCGAAGTTGCAAAATCCTTGTTTTTCCGCGCATTGGCTCGCAATTCGATCAGCAAACCCATTAGGCCATCGATCAATTGCGTGTCGCCTCCGCTGACTTTTTTGGGAGCCTTGACAAACAACCCAAGAATCGCACCCAACTCGCGCAGCACGCGCATACCGGTCCGCCAAGTGTCGATGTTCGCAGCGAAGCGTTTTTTTGAATCCTCCAAAGAGTTCTGATCAACAAAGCGATTTAAGGCTCGCGACATTTCGAACAGATCACTGACGGCTCCACCAGTATTAAAATCGTCGTCCATCTTTTCGAGGAACGAATTTCGCAGCCTGGCAATCTCGGCCAACAATCCTTCACTGCCGGCATCTGCTAACATCGCGTCGCCTGCTGCTCGCGATTTGGCAAAGGACAACTCTTCAACTTCGCCCGTCTGGCCGACTTGCGGATAGAACGCTTCACCGGTGATTCGATCAAAACGTTGAATCAAGCGATAGAATGCGTTGAGCGCTTGTCCGGCCTCTTCCAGCCCTTCGTCACCAAATACACTGGTCGAGCGGTAGTGCGATCGCAGCAAAAAGAAGCGAATTCGTTCGCCGGTCTGCGCATCGATCAATTTTGCCAAGCCACCCGCACCTTTGCTGCGACTGATTTTGCTAGACACGTCGGCTTCAGTGGTTTCGCTTGCAGCCGCGCGATCACTCTTGCCGCCCAGTTTTCCGGCACCCGCCTCGCGCTTCATCAGACCGTTGTGCATCCAATAACTAACCATCGGCGCACTGTGGCAGCAACGACTTTGCGCCAACTCATTTTCATGATGTGGGAACACCAGATCCAAACCGCCACCGTGAATGTCAAACGTTTTGCCGAGAATACTGCGACTCATCGCGGAACATTCAATGTGCCAACCCGGCCGGCCCTTACCCCACGGACTATCCCATGCTGGTTCGCCCTCTTTGGCTGATTTCCACAATGCAAAGTCGCCAGACGATCGCTTCTTCGAAGCCGCGTCGCCGCCTTCGCCCTGCTGACTATCCGCTGTACGATTGCTGAGTTGCCCGTAATTCGGATCGCGAGTCACATCGAAAAATACATCCCCACCACTCGCATACGCAAAGCCTTTGAGAATCAATTCCTTTACGAATTCGATGATCTCGTCCATATAATCGGTCGCGCGCGGCAAATGATCGATTTGATTCACCCCTAGCGACTGAAGATTGGCCAAGTAGTCCATCGTCATTTCAGTTGCGACTTGGGACATCGTAATTCCGCGTTTGCGACTGGACGCGATCAGTTTGTCGTCTACGTCGGTGATGTTCACAACCAAAGTGACTTCATAGCCGCTGTAGACCAAGTAGCGTTTGATCGTGTCGAAAATAACTGGCCCAACCATATGGCCAATGTGAGCTTCAGCATAAACCGTGGGACCGCACAGATACATTCCCACTTTGCCCGGCACCAAGGTCCTGAACGGTTCTTTTTGCCGAGTCAGCGTGTTGTAAACACGAATCGCGGTTTGCTGGATGGTAGGTTCGATCGTCGATGTTGAAAGGTCGCTGGTCACCGGGATGACTCCTGTTGAGTTCGCAGTCCGTTTACGTCGCTATGCTTAGGCTAGGCTCTGTTTGAAAAGGGGGCTGACCCTTTTCTGTAGCCAAACAGATCGTAGCTATTTCGAGTGAAGCTCGGGATTATAGAGTCAAACTGTAGAATTTGGGAGAGTGATCTTTTTGCTGGATCACGCAGCGCGGGCCCTCGCATACAATTGAGAAGTAAATTGCGAGTGGGACGCCCGCTTTTTGCGAGGCTTCCGCCGAGTATTTCGTGGGTAGCGGGCTCGGTTTCCCGAGCTGGTGGACGTCCCATGGTGGCCCGGAAAAGCTTCGCAGGCGTTTCGCTGTCGGCTGATAATAAGGTGTAGAACGGTTGTCCCCAACCTTTCTGCCCAAGGGCAACGGACCGAAGTCAACTCGCATTTTTCCAACGGACGTAAACGTTCAAGTGAGCCAACGAGCTTTACGGAACGATTGAGGACAATCGTTCTACAATAGTTTTTATCAGCTCAGTTTCGCGCTCCCGATGCTGGTTGATAGCACAACGTAAGTTGCTTAGAGGGATGGGCCCGCGCTCCCGCTACTTGCCAAAGCACCACTGCGGCGCGATAGTTGTGAATTGGTGAACGAAAATTCTGGCTTCTCTTGTTGGTGTTGCATGCATAAAGTTGAAATTCGGTTCGGAGTCTCGGTGAAATGGGAATTCAACTACCGTGGGGAATTCCGGTCGTGGGAGGGCTGCGGTTTGCCCGCGACGCTGGATTTGGCCAAAGACGTCCGAGCCGCGCTTGCCAATCCGATCGATTTTCCGGCGATCGAAAAAGCGATTATCGAGGGGGATCGCGTGGCCATAGTCGTCGATCCACTGCTACCGAGTATGGCAGAGCTGACGGTGGCATGCATACGCTACCTAATTGAAAAAGGTGTAACTCCCGATCAGTTGGTAGTGGTTTTGGCAGGGCACGAAGCTGCCGACGCAGAACTGTTACGTAAGTCGCTGGCCCCGTTCTTGGGTGAATCTGTCGCGATCGAACTGCATGACGCGGATGACGATACCAAAGTTGCCTACGTGGCCGCCAACGAAGATTCCGATCCGATTTACATCAATCGCACCGTCGTCGACGCAGATGTGATTCTGCCCATCACCTGTGCACGCGGCAACTCGACGCTCGACTACATGGGCGCTTACTCTGTGTTCCCGCTGCTCTCGAATCGCGCGACGCGAGGTCAGTTCTATGCGCTCAGCAAATTGGATGCAGTTGAGGAACACGAAAAACTGACCGCTTGGGCCGATCAAGCTGCATGGTGGGTGGGCATGATGGCGAGCATTCAAGCTGTGCCTGCCGCCGATGACTCCGTGGCGTGTGTCATCGCAGGCAGTACCACTGCGGTCGAACATGAATCACAGCAGCGCATGGCAATGGCTTGGCGTGTCGACGAGAAACCGGCGCAGTTGGTCATTGCACTGCTCGAGGGTCGCCAATCCCAGCAGTCGTGGGAGAACCTCGCCCGAGCCCCGCC
>JAYVHC010000723.1:0-2945 GCA_043771575.1 Planctomycetia bacterium | reverse complement strand
TGCTGCTCGCGCTCACGCCGGGCGTACTTAGTTTATTGCCGGGAATTCGTTTTACGAACCTAATGGCGACCATTCCGCTAGTGAACATCGTCTTGCTCGCTAGGCAGTTGTTGACGAACTCGGTCGAGTGGAACACGGCGCTCGTAGCGGTGATTTGTACTGGCATCTATGCTGCGACGGCGTTGGCCGTGGCCAGCCGCTTGTTTGGTTCCGATGCGTCGATGCAAGGCAGTCAAGGGAGTTGGCGCGATTTGCTGCGGCGACCAGCCCAAATCAGCGACTATCCTCAGCCCGATCAGATGGCCATGACGATGGCCGTTCTATTTCCCTTGTATTTCGTTGCGTCAAGCGTTTTGCCCGGGACAAGCGATGCGCTGGCCACGCGATTAGGCATTGCAGCGTTGGTTTCGTTCACGTTGATTTTGGGTTTGCCGCTACTCGTCAGTTGGATTCGGCGGCTTAACTTTCAGACTACGTTTCGGTTGTATGCCGGTACGCAGCAACAGTGGATGATGTGGTTGCCTGCGATGTTGGTGCTCGGCTTGTCGACTTGGACGATCGCTCACGAAGTGTTTTACTACAGCCAGATGTTAATCGGAACGATCGACGCCAATCGGCTTGGCGATGTGGCCAAGTTTGCGAACCAGTTGCGAGAGTTGCCGTTGGTGTTTGTGTTGTTCGTGTTTGCAATCACGCCAGCGGTGTGCGAGGAGTTTTTCTTTCGCGGGTTTGTGCTGGGTTCACTGCACAGGTTGTCGACCGTAATGGCGATTGTGGTGTCATCGCTGCTATTTGGGTTGATGCATGTGTTGACTTCGAATGTATTGATGGTTGAGCGATTTTTGCCGACTGCACTGATTGGAGTTTTATTGGCTGTGATCGCGTTGCGAACGGGCTCGATTTGGCCTGGAATGATTTTTCATGCGATTCACAATGGCTTGCAATTCACCTTGAACCACTTTCGCGATGAGCTGGCCAAGTGGGATTACATGGTTAAAGAAGGCTCGCACTTGCCAGCTACTTGGTTGATCGCAGGCGCGGGCGCCACCGCGCTCGGGTTGAGTTTGCTGATGCTTGGTCCCAAAAGTGCCGCGAGGAGTTTACCAAATCGAGAGATTGGATAGTGGCTGCCTTCTTGTCTCGGGGACATTCGATAAATATCAGTCGGAAGGCGTTAGCCAAAGAGACGGACCTACGTGCCCAAAGTGAGTGCCATTGGGCGTTAGCCGCGGGTGGTGGATAGAACCGGAGGCTATTGCGGCAATTAGTACCAGTACGCGTGGCTCAATTTTGCCTTGAGCGAGGACTTAGAGGTAGCGACTTTTGGCCAAAACCGGTATCCTCTCCTGCCCGAGCGCTGTTTGAAAAGGGCTTGTCCGGAAAATGAATTTGATGAAACAAGAGGTTCTGACGCATGCTTTCATTTGCAGGAAAACAAGGTTTGGTTTTAGGGATCGCCAACGATAACTCCATCGCCTGGGCTATCGCTAAAGAGATCATGGAACTCGGCGGCGTCTGTGGCTTCTCGCACTTGCCGGACCGTCCCGACGATGAGAAACGAAAGAACCGCTTGCGTGTGAGCAAATGCGTTGATCGCTACCCAGACCAGTGCAAGTTTCTTGAACCGCTCGACGTGCAGGATGATGCACAAGTCGAAAAGTTCATGAAGCTAGCTGGTGAGAAACTTGGCAAAATCGATTTTTTGCTGCATTCGATCGCTTTTGCGGACCGCGACGACCTTTCGCGTCCGACCGTTGAGACCGGTCGTTCGGGTTTCAAGTTAGCCATGGATGTAAGTGTTTACAGTTTGATTTCGGTCACCAATTTTGCGCGACCGTTATTTAATCCCGGCGCTTCGGTGCTAGCCATGACCTACTTTGGCGGCGAGAAATGCGTGCCAGGTTATAACGTGATGGGCATTTGTAAAGCGGCACTCGATGCAACGATTCGCTATTTAGCTTTTGACATGGGGCCCGCCGATGTGCGAGTGAACGCCGTGAGTGCTGGACCGTTGAAAACTCTGGCGGGCTACGCAGCCGGTGTCGGCGAGATGCAGCAGTTCTACGGCCATGTGGCTCCACTGGGTCGTTGCGTTACGCACGATGAAGTTGGCCGAAGCGGCGCGTATCTGTTGAGCGATTACAGCAACGGTATCACCGGCGAGATCTTGCACGTCGATGCGGGCTACAACATCATGGGCAGCCCTGGACGATTGCTTGAACAGATGAAGAAAACGCCCACATAGTGCAGTGTGGCCGAGTTGCTGCGCGACTCGGCGAGTAGTTGCGGAGCAACTCCTCCACAGAGCGATGCCTGGGCCAATCCCTGCCAGCTTGTCTGGCATTCACCTTACGTACATGAATTCATTCGTGGCGATCGTAACTTGGCAGAGGCTGGCCCAGGCTTGACGTCGTCGCGTGTTGGCGTCGCTCGCGGTGGATTGGGCTTGCACCGCAGCGCTCAAGAAGGCTCGATCCGCCGAGCGTTCATCGGAAGTTGGTTCGCGGCCGAGCGCAATGAGGTACAGGCGCGAGAGACGCTGATCATCGTCGCTCGCCTCGCCGTGCAGCCGGTCCGCCAAGTCGGCGGCAACTTGCATGACGAATTCGCTGTTGAGTATCAACAACGCTTGGAGTGGGACGACTGTAGTGGCGCGATTGCCGTTTGATACGCCCGGGTCGGGGAAGTCCAACAACTGAAACAGGTCAAGGACGTTGTTGCGGACGACCGGCAGATACAATGAACGTCGTCGGCTGTCGTAGGTCGTCAGATCTTTTGAGGTGTGGTCGAAGAAATAATCGCGGTTTTTAAGCTTCAGCAGCGAACCACCCATCGTCGTCTCCAATTGGCCGCTAACTGCCAACAACGAATCACGAACGGCTTCGGCTTCCAGTCGTCGCACTTCTGCGCGGCCGAAGAGCCTATTTTCGGGATCTCGACCCTCA
>JAYVHC010000722.1:0-11889 GCA_043771575.1 Planctomycetia bacterium | reverse complement strand
GCCTGCACTTCAGCGGTAGCTTTTGCGCGGGCGGTGTTTGACACTTTGGTAGTGCTAGGACCAAATTCCACTTTGCCAGAACTGAATTCGGAGAGGGCTACAGGCGCAGTAGCCGATTCCGCATGCCAGAGAAATGTCTTGATGCCAGCGTCCTCATGACTGGCCATCACGCCGGGTAACTCGCAAGTTGTCGTGAGTAAACGTCCCTTGGGGTTAGCCTCGTCAGAGGATGCGTTCGAATTCTTGTATGCATCTGCCGTGCCAACCAAACCGACAACGTCGTTCACGTCGAAGTGCAACGGGCCAATTCCCGCGACGTCGAACGTTACGATTCCGCCTTCAGATTCTAGCCATTTTCCGGAGAATCGGCTGCGGTCACTCAACTCCACTTCAATCGCTTGAATAGATTTCGGCTCTTCAAGTGGCTTCTCTTGAACGGGCTTCGTCTCCTGCACGGGTGGCGGTGTAGGCTTTTCTTCCTCTGTTGCGGAGCCACCCAATAGTACTCGACGGATATCCGTGATTTTCACATTAGTTGGTTCCTTATCGCCATGGAGAATCTGAACTTCGCCGGTTTCGGCATTAAGATTACCGAGTGTGCCGTCGATGGCTTCGCCCTTAGTGCTGGTAATCTGACCTTGGTCCTTGCCATTCCCATCTGGCAGGTGCCCATCCCATTCGCGGACTTCGAAACGTTCCAATCGAAAGACCGACTGGTAATTCTCTTGACCATGGTTGGATAGTTTCACATAGCGGCCCGTTTTAACCTTTTCCGATTTCAGTTCGAGGCGTTCAAGCAATTTGCCGTTCAATGTAGATACGACGGCCAGCCCCGCCGCTTGGTCGAGGTAAACAATTAAGTTCAACCGATTATTCTCACCCGTGTAGTCAGCAATGAGTGCGACGTCTGCATTTCCGCCGACTTCGCGTACCATTGCCAAATCGCCGTCCCAAATCTCCAATCGCACAGCGGCGTCGTTATCGCCTCCTTTTGAATCTTTGCTACATCCGAGTGAGAGAACGAAGTCCGGTGTCCGGGTCCAAGACAAAGCGAAACGCACTTCACATTTGTCAGGAAGATTTACATCGCCGACGATGCAAGCACCTGCTTTTGAGGTTGATATCGAGCCGGCTTCAAAGGACCAGTCCTCGGGCTTCTCAGTACTCCGCCAATCCACGCCCGTACGAGGTCCGCTATAAACCAATCGACCGGCGAAGCTCGAGTCGCTAAATTCGCGTAGCATTTCACGGGGAAAAGTGATTTCACCCAGCCCAGGCGATTTTACCGTAACCGACTTGTCATCCAGTTTTGTGAGTTCGCCAGAAATCGAGTTGCCGCCTGCCAGAATAAACGTCTGCTTGATCGGTTCGCTGGGTTGGTTGCGATCGAGTTGATCGATCGATCGAATCGATGCTACCTCCAACTCTATCGGTGACTTGAAGGTGGAGCAATTGATCGCGATGCTGGCGGCGGTTGCCTTATTGGCCATGGAACCAGCCACAAAGCCCCCGTCTTTAAGTCGTACGCGAACCTGCGTCTCGGCGGAAACGAAACTCGACAGCCCTAGCACAGCACAGACAACCGATGCACCCCAAAGTCGCATTGAATCCATATTTTTAGCTCGCAAGTTATCGCTCATAGATCGGTAGAAACTTGTAATTTAGCGCTAGTGCCAACAGCGCCATCGACGTGCTGTTAGGTAAACCAAGTTGTCCTTGAAAGCTGCCGTCGGCATTCTGAACCGCTTTGAGTTGTCGAATCAGCGACCGATTCCATTTTTCCCACGCCTGCAAATCGGCTTGGAAGAGGGCTTGCGCCTGGTAGTATCGCGAGTATTCAGGATAGCTCGACGTTTCGTTCAAGTTCGAGGTTACGTACTTTTCAACCGCGGTGTATTGTTTCAGGTCTTTGCGTTTAGCAATACTAAAGACCAGACAAGCGATGGAGGACCGTGCGATCGATTCACCGAAGCCGCTCAAGCCGCCCGAGTAACCGACGATACCGTTGGTACCGGTCATCGACGTGAAATACTGCACCGCTTTATCGATCGCTTTGTCAGGGACTTCGATCCCGGCATTGCGCGCTGCCAGCAAGCCCATCAATACAGCCCCTGCCACGGACGTGTCCGCATCGCGAGCGCTCGGTGAGTAACGCCACGCGCTGTAGGGGTTCTTAGATTGCGATGTAATAGCACAGCGAACACCCAACTCGAGGGCTTCGCCGAGGCTACGTTGCCGATCGGTGGTCGCGCCATCAGTCCAGAGGTCCGTTTCATCGACGGTCCCATAGGCTTCTGCGAGTGCTAACATTGCGAAACCATGGTGGTACATACTGTTGCCCATGTAGCCCGTCGATTTGTCTTGCGAGCGGATGATACTTCGGAGCGCTTTGCGAATTGCCGAACTGTACGGTCCGAAATTCGGGTCTTCACCGGAAGCTAAAAAAGCCAATAGGCCTAGCCCCGTTGTTCCAGGACCCTGCTCGCCGCCTGTCCATGTTCCGGCGTCGCTTTGCGTATCAACCAAGTACTTCAAGCCGCGCTCGGTCAACTCGCGCACTTCGCGTGGGACGACGTCGCCTTGCGGCACAGCCACGCCTTGCAAACCAGCAGGTTCGTCGATATTCGCCGTTTGCTGTTGGGCTCCCGCCTCAAACGCGCACATAAGTACAATCGCCGCTGCAATGAGCGACAATTTGCAAGTCATAAATCGATAAGGCATCGTCGCGAGTCTCGTAGGCATGGATAAATCATCGGTCAAACATTTGTACAATCGGTGCGTATCGTTCTCGAAGGGTCTTCAACGCCTTCACTTGCTCTTGGTCAAACAGTTTCTCAAGTTCGGCTATGGGAACTTTGGCAAGTTTCGCGTAACCAACGTAACTCTCCATTCCCTGTTGTTGAACCGCCTTGATTTTTTGGGCGTCGAGCAATTCGATAAGCTTCGCGCGTTGATCGGCGACCAGCGGCAGGCTGTCTTCAATTGTACTCACTGTGGTCAAAACCATTGCATGGTGGCGGCGTTCCAATTGTTCCGCGAGCAAACGCTTATATTCTTCCACCTGGTCCGCATCAAGCGTGCTGCACATGACTTTGTTGAATAACGATTTTTCGTCATACAACCCCGCATTAAGTCGTGTAGTGAGCGGACTGACGACGGCCCAGGCTTCCTGCACCGCGTTTTGGTTCTGCTGATCGAGTCCCTTGGTTGCCTTACGGGCCTGGGCAACTTCATGGAAGAAACGATTCACGTCCCCAGCTGCTGCGAGCTTCAGTTTGGTCGCCTGCTCTGCGGAAAGTCGACAATGTTCTTTCAATTGATCCAGTTTCTGTTCTGCTTGATTCTGAAGACCGAGTCGGATGTTGGCTTCAGTGCGGCCGTTGAATAACCACGATTGAATCCAGTCCTGCTGTTGGGCGTTCGCAGAATTAGCTGCAACTTGTAACACGATCAAGCACGCCAGCACAAATTGAGGCAATAGGATGACATGCACAAGCTGGCGTAGGGGTGTTTTCATTACTATCCGCTTACTGCGTGATAAAGATCGCTTCTTGACCATCGTCGAACATCTCAACCGCAAAATCCGCCTTCTGCATTCCCTCTAGAATTTTGCGTTGAGTTGGCGTCAATGCCTTGAGCGTTGGAGCCGGTAGATTGGGAATGTACGATTGATTTTGAAAGTAAAAAATCGCCTGTACTTTCTGAATCCCCGTCCACTCCCTAAGCGAATTGACCAGTTCCTTGCGTTGATCATCCTTGAGACTCAAACGATCGTCGAGGACGGCCACAATACACTCGGCGTTTGCTTGTCGGCGAAACGCATCGCGCTCTTTAACGTGCTTCTCGTATTCGGCAAGCTGCTCCGGCGTGAGTATTTCTGCCAACTTAGTCTTGTAAGCAGCCGTAACACGCCTGGCGGCCTCTGCGGGATTGTCTGGTTGTTGCACGCCACCCACACCGGGCGCAAACACGCGCAGGACGCCTGCTGCCAGATTACCAGCCTGTTTGACCGCAACGGCCTTGCCTTTAATCCACTTGGCATCAAGTTCATTTAACTTCTTCATTTGTTCAGCGTCAGGATTGCAAACTCGGCGTACCAACGCATTATCCACCGCAACTCGAGATTGCAACTTCGACCCCTGGGGATCGCCCGCCATGCCCATCGCAAACATTTGCACGGCTTCACCAGCGAATTCTACCCCTTCTTCAACAACCGCAGCCCCAACTACCTGCAGGACGTCGACAGCAGCACGGCCTTCGACAGGTTGGGGTTCGTCAGGAACTTGGGCTTGAGCCGCGCTGGCTGAAACAAGCACAAGAGCCCAAATTGCGATTCGGAGAATCAGCACGCGAACTCGATCAACTACTCTCGACATGTCCCGCTCCTTGTCTATTTCGGCCGCCGGCTGCAACTCAAACCTAGTGCTCAGTCCAGATTAAAACTTTGGGTGGGGGAGAACGAAGCTCCGGCTGAGCCACTCGGTAAAAGGATCGGTAGGAACCTCGCCCTCCCGTTGCGCGAACCCAAAAATCTAAACTGCACAAAGCATCAGTGCTATATTCAGATTGACTACAGTCCATTTTCTAGTCGATTGAAATACTCGTCCAAACCAGCTCGGAATTCCTCGGGCATCACTCGTCCGGTTTCGCCCGTGGCTTGCGAGACATCGCGGTGTTCGCGCTTCTCGTTTTGATTCAGTCCCGTACCCAGCAAGGCCAACGCGGAATCTTGGGTGGTGCCACTGCCGCCACCCCCAGGAGACGTTCCGCCGCCTCCGCCACCATTGGGATTGATGCGTTTGCATTGCAGCAACAATTCAATGGCTTCGGTCTCCGCTGCGATGGCTGGCGATCCAGTTTGGGGCAGCGCCAGGGTCTTCTCGGCATCGAACATCACGTCGCTGACTTGGCTGAGCAATGCGATCTCTTTCGGGAATCGCTTGTCACCGTCAGGCAATTCTTGAATCTTGGTCACGACTCCACTGGTCCGCTCCTTCAACGTATGTTGTGTTTCGCTGAGCTTCGTAGCTTCCTCCAAGTGCCTTTCCGCGACCAATCCAGCCTTCGCCTGCTCGGCGACACGCGTCGCCTCGCGCAAATTGACTTCGCCTTCAAGAACCTGCAGCACTTCGAGAATTAACGACGGAGGCAAGGCATCAGACGTTTTGCAACCCGGGCACTGACCGCTGCAGGCGGGGTCAACCAAATCCTCAGCCCAACGATCGAGCGTATCGGACCAGTATTCAGCTTGCGCAATCGACATGCCGTGCTCTTTGGGTAGCTCTTCACTGATTAACTTCATCGCATCGGTGACTTCTGACTTACGCATGTCATCGAGCACCACTTTGAATTGATTCATGCGACGGCGTTCGAAGTAGCTTTGCATATCGTCCATGATGTACGAAACGGCTAGGCTGCTCTTCTGTTCAATGTCCGACAAGTCTTTCAATAACTGGGTATCGGTTTTCTCAACATTCGCAACTTGACCGAACAGAGCGTCGATTCGGCTGCCGATACGTTCGGCCACCTGGTTCTGTTCGCGTGAGGCAGACTTCAAGCGTTTGACGAGCGTGCTGCCTTCCATATTCGCAAGCAGCGTGTTCAATTCGTCCGCAATCTTCTCGAACTCAGCCAACAAATCGGCTTGTTCATACACGGCTTGATCGACTGTCGATTCGTCTTCCGTTTCCTCTTCTTCCTCTTGCTTCGGTTTGGGTTTGGCGGGGCCAGCCAGTGTCGTTTTGGGGAGCGTCAAACGGCTGCCATCGTATTTTTTCTTTGCGGCTTCGCCTTCAACCGCATGATCATCAGGCGGCTGCTGCGACGATTCCATATCAGAAATTGACGGCATCTTTGGCTTGTCCGAGGCTACCATTTTGGATTCGTCAGCCGGTTTGCCTGCGCCGCCAGCCGAGTTCCTATTCTGTCCAGCCGATGGCCCCGAAGGCTTCGCTTTTCCGCTCTGTCCAGCTCGCGCGAGTTTCGTTTCGGCTGCAGCTTTGCCCAATAGATCAGAAACACTCGGCATGCGATTGGACGAAATATCGTTCAAAATTTGAAGCATTTCAGCCCAACGATCTAGGTGCCCCACACCGATCTCTGGATTGCGAGCCGCTTGACGGAGTAGTTGTTCGCCCGCTTTCGATAGTCCAGCCAAACGTCGACCGTTGTTGGCTTCTGCGCCGGCCTGAGTTCTCAGTTGCTCGCGCAGTTCTTCGTCAGCCAATTGTTCGGGTGTCATCAAACGCAGCTTCTTGTTGGTTTCATGCAATTGCATTTCGCGGTCGCGAACATCCAGCGACGCGCGATGCCACTTGCTCAATTGATCTGTGATCCACACGGCGTGCTCTTCAGGCGTCAGCACAAACAAAATGTGCGGAGGCGAATAGACTCGTTGTCGATTAGGCAAATAATCTTCGACCCACAAGCGAACTTCGATTGGCTGAGGATCGATACCAAGTTGCTTTGCTGAAAATGTCGCAGGCGCTTGAATCGATGATTGATCTGGCCCACCAGCTCTCAACAGCTTTTCACCTTGGGCTGGTTTTTCTAGCAGCTTGTCATCGAGTCCTCGCCAAGAAATACCGATGCTTTTCACGCCGAAATCATCGGCACCAAGAGCGCTGAAGTTGATCTGCTCGCTATCGAGTATGACGGCTTGCCGCGGAAGTTCTTGAGAAGCGATCGATGGCGCCTCATCGACAATTGGTGTGACCGACAAATCAAACGGTTCGCGGCCAGCCAATCCATCTTTATCGCGCCACTGGAGTTTCAATTTGTCGTTTTTCTGAGCCACCGCTACTTGTTCAGAAGCGAACTTCGCCGCCTGGACAACGACCGCATGATTGTTAATTGTAGCAGATTCGAGTTCGCGCGAGGCGACCGCTTGAACCGTCGCCGTGCTACCGTCGACGACGGCTAGCGTGCCGCCACGAACGTCGCGATCAACGGGCTCTGACAACTGTAGATAATCAGGCAATTTGACTTGCGCCATGGCCTCGATCAACTCGGGGCGCATCTTTGGTTCGATCTCGATCGCTTGCGTAAAGTCCCCAATGTTCAGTTTGGCGATCACGGTTTGCGTTTGGGGTGGAACGGCAAACGTGTAGCCATCATCCGTTCGGCCGACTTTAATTTCAGGTAGACCTGCAATGGAGAGGGCGCCGGAGTTCGGTTGCCAGCGGCTGTTATGATCTAACTTCACTGGCAAGGTGATGGCCTCGCCGTGGGGAACAACGATGTGCGAGGCGATAGGTTGTAGGGTGGTGAAAGTATAGCGCGGCGTGTCGCGCCATGGCGTCATTAAGCGCGCCCACGCGTTGCCTGTTGCGGCGGGTGAAAATGCGGCCAGAGCCAAAGTAGCGGCGGCAGAAACGACAACGACCATGGACCAAGCCTTGACGCGAGAATGGGGCGCGGCCTCGTTGAGGTCACGCTGCTTGGCCGCGTCCGCGACCTGTGCAATCGCCGCAGCGCACAGGGTACGCGAGCGAGCTTGCTCGCGATCACTCTCCGCTAACTCGATCACGCTCAGCAGTTGATCGCCGATGTTCGGCTCGCGGACGCGCAATAATTTGGCCAATTGATCCAGCCGCCGGTGACGCCAGACCCAACGATGAAAGGCCCAAGGAATCGCTAACCAACAAGCGAGGGTCCCAATGAAGATTGTAAAGCGAATTATCTGGGGGGTATCGAGGAAACGATCGACCGTGAAGACAACGAGAAATGCAATGAGCACTCCGGCCACGGCGAACGCTAGCGACTCGAGCATCTTCGTCGACCACACGCGACTGCGGAATTGCTGCAGTTGCTCGCGCAACGAATTCGGCACGCTCAATCGGTTCGCCAAACCGCGTTCATCACTCTGAGGTACTGCACTCATCGATCGTTCCTTTAGTTTTTTCGACGCGGTTGTTTAAAACGTGTCCCAAGCTTCCTGGCCCACATTAGAGATCCCATACGCGCCAAGGCAGCAGCATTATTTTATCTAAATCATTCCCGCCATTTTGCGCATGACCCAAAACATCCCCAACATAGTAATAAGCGTAGCGGCAACGAGCGGGTGACTCCATAGTTGAACCCTACGAATTTTGGCTTGGGGTGTCGGCAATTCACTTATGGCACTTACAATTTCTTCAACTTCCACGTTTTGAAGGACTTTTCCCTTGGAAACGCGGGCCAATTCCTCCAAAACCTCCGGTCGAGCCGGTTTGCCGACGCGTTCCAGCGTCGCTCCCTGGACAAATAGTTTTGTTTCCAGTTCCGCCCCGTTCTCTTTGCAACGGACAGTGACTTGGTGGGGACCGGCTTCATGAGGCGTAAAAGCACCTGAAAACGCCCCCCATTCATCACCACTACTAGACAGCGAAACGGTCTCGACGCGACCTGACGGTGCCGCGATACGCGCAGACACTTGCCCCTTGCTCAGCGGCTCGCCACTCTTCTCCATCACGTTCACACTGAGCGAGACTGTTTGGCGAACTTGGGGTTGCTCGGGAGAATAATAGAAACGCATCGACTCGCCTTTAGCCATGTTGCGCTGATAAGCCATCCAGCGAACGACCTGCCCCCAGAAGCGATAGTGATACAAATCTTCCACTCCACGACGCCAACGCCAGGCGCCATCGGTTCCCATGAACAGGACTTTTCCGGCACCGTAGGTGCGCGTTACCAACAATGGTACTCGACCATACTCGTTCGCCGATTCTTGATGTACCGCTAGTACGTCGGTACCCGCTTTTGCTCGAGAGACCGCCGTGTGCCATTGAAACCCAGGCAGGTTCTCCCAAACTTGCATGTTGTCATCCTGCGTGTCAGCCAGCTTGGTAAGCAGACTGCGACGACCGAGTTCCGTCAGCGCAAAGTGGCTTGGCGTACGGGAGCCCCAACCAACCGGCTGCGATTCGTCGTATACAACAGGTAGGAGTGCATCGAGCGGCGAGCCGACGAGCGTGATTTGATTCCCTTGCATGCCGGGCATGAACACCAGCCCACTCGCTTGCTGTTCAACCAACCCTTTCAACAATCGACATTGTTCCTCAGTCAATTGACCTTCTGCGATACCGACATCCCCTAAGAATACCACATCATATTTCGAGAGCTCCTCGAGCGCATCAGGAAAGGCTTGAATGTAATCGCGATTACCACCGCCCACTTTGCTCAAGCCTGGATGAAACAGCAAGCATGAAACTTCCACTCCTGGGTCGCGAGACAGCGCATTGCGCAGATAACGGTACTCCCAGCGCGGCGTGGTCTCAATTACCAGCACCTTTAATTTCTCTTCGCGAATCGCAATGGGAGTTGTCTTGGTATTGTTTTCCGTCAAACGTTCTTCGCCATGCGTGGGCACGGTCAAGGTCAAGGTATAATCGCCAATAGCGTCTGGCTTCCAAAGGATCGCATCGGTGGTTCGTCCCATCGCAGCGATGCGTACGTCCTGAGTTACGCGAGCGCCTTCAGCGGTCGTCATGACAACTTGAGCCACGTGATCGCGCGGCAAAGAACTTTCGATAGTGAACGGAATGCGAACGGTCTTACCAGCCACACCGAACGTCGGCACGTCAAAGCTCAGCAACTCGACATCTGGCAATCGCGATTGGCTTCCGACCGGCACGGCGAAAATGGGAACTTGATCCAAACGCATGCGCATTGCCATCTCGACTGGCGGCGGTCCGGTATTCCAATCACCGTCCGATGCCATCACAACCGCTCGCAAGTTCGGATGATCTTCGCGAGCCTGCTTCAAGGCTGCGTGAAGATCACTTTGATTATTCAAGTCCCCTACGGCGAAGGGAGTCAATACAACTTTCAGTTTCGAGCTGACAGCCTTCCACGCTTCCTCTTGCATCAATCCCGAGATCGCTTGTTCGCGCGACTGCAGCGAACCCGTCGTTGCATCGCTCAGGCCCACGTCGCGCGTCGACATGCTCAGCGAAGCATCGCCCAATACGACCACGGTGGGTTGTTGGTCAGGCAAGAATTGCTCGATCGATTCGGGTTGATTGAGCAGCACGACTGCGAAACCAACCATCGCCGTTCGCAACAACTCTAACCACATGATCTGTCGCCGAAATCCGCTACGACGCCACGCGACGACTCCGAGTGTACCGACGATCGCCAGCGCCACAATCGAAATCAACAGCGTGCCCGTGGTCCATTGAAAGCTCAAGCTAGTCTGCGTCATGTTGAACGATGGAACCTTCAAATAGAACCAGCACAAGGTATACCACTACCGCTGCGCGTGTTGAGCCTCACCCGAATCAATGCATATAATGCGAGCCAAAGGAGCCTTCGCGAACTTGTACATTGTAACGTCTACCCACCGGGGGAGCGCTGAGAATTCGGATATTCTGTGCCCAGGGAGCTTGCAACCGTTGCCCGACGTGTCAAATTTCCCCAAGAGGCTGAGATTAAACGTGGCCGAGTCGCTCCGCGACTCGGCTCAGCTCATGAAAAACTCAGCTCACGAAAACGAAGGCAGATCATCAGGCCATGGCTCCGAGTTGCGGAGCAACTCGGCCACGTTCCTACGATTTCGCTGGCTCAGATTCGCTCTGGCCGCCAATCCCCGATGCTGGACTGGGCCCCGATGCTGCAACTACTTCCTTAACAACACTGGCCAGATCGTCACCCAGCGATTCAGCTGGTTTCACTTCTACTGATGGCTCGGAGGGAGGGTCTGTACGCTGTTGCTCGAAATGCAATAACTCACGCTGCAAAATACTAAGCAGGGTTTGTAATAGAGCTACCACCATCGGCCCCACCACGATGCCAACGGGCCCGAGTGTCTGAACACCTCCTAAGACGCTCAGCAGCGCGAGTAGTGGATGCAACTGCGACTGTCCGTGCAGCACGAAGGCTTTTACAAAGTTATCAATCGTTCCCACGACCAGAACACCCCAACAAGCCAGCGCGATAGCTGTCGTTGGGCGGTTCTCAATAAAGGCGATGTAACAACAGACTGGCACCCAAACCACGGCCGGACCGACAAACGGTACCAGGGCAAACGTGCAAGTTAGCATGATCAGCAACGGCAGGCTGTCCATCCCCGCAAAATAATAGCCAATCCCTGCGGTCAATCCTTGCACCAGAGCCGACAGTAAGGTCGCCAAGACTACCGCGCGGCTAATGCGATCGAACTCCAGCAACAGTTCTTCTTCGTATCGATCGTCCAAAGGACTTAGGTGCATGATGTTCTTCACCATGCTGGGCCCGTCCAGCAAAAAGAAAAACGTCGATACTAACAAGACAACACCACCTACAATCGTGCGCAAGAAAAACGCCCCTGTCGCGCCCGTAATGGAAACTAGTCGCGGTTGTAGAAAATCTACAATCTGCTGGGTCGATTCGCGAATCTGCTTCGGGGTCGGGTTTGCGACCTCCTTTGCAAACGCCATATAAGTCCCGCCCAACAACTCAGTTTTAAGCACTCCATATTTTTCCGATAGCTTAATCGCCAATTCTTGAAAACTAGGCTCCGCTTCACTCGGCAGTGCGATGGAATTGGCGATTTCAAGCAGTTCGTCAAAACGCTTGTCATAGGCTTCGCCTTTCGACAATCGGACTTCCGCTTTGAATTCTGCGAAAGTCTGTGCGGCCACATTACCCAACCGCTTTATTTCCGGTGTTGGATCTGACGTCGGAGCTTGGTCCGCTTCACGCAGAATTCGGTCCAGATCTCTCTGCGCATTTCGTAAGAACTCTTCATGATCCATGTGCAAGCCGAAGAAATCTCGCATGCGATCAAGATTTAACCCGATGCGCAAGCGTACCGAAGTCGTATTGCTCTGTGCGCCATCCTCGGCTGGAGGCAAAACCTCTTTTAGCAATCTCAGCCCTTGTACGCTGGCTGCTGTGATGACTGTACCCAACGGCAGCAAGACACAGATC
>JAYVHC010000721.1:0-2833 GCA_043771575.1 Planctomycetia bacterium | reverse complement strand
GCGTTAACCGGAAAACGAACTATCGATGTAGAAATGGCCGCCCTGCGAGTGGGTGATTTTGTACTAACCACTTTTCCAGGCGAATTGACCGTGCAGATCGGATTGAACATCAAGCAGGCTTCACCGATCAAACACACTTTCGTTGCCGGTTACACCAACGGCTACATCTATTATGCGCCGACAACGGAACAGTTATTGAATCCCGGCAGCGCGCAGGAAGATTGCGACTGCATTCTGTCAGCCGAGTGGCAAGCGAAGTATGAAGACGAAGTCGCAGGGTTATTGAAGCAATTGCAGTGAGCCGTCGGCGTTAGCCGCGGGTTTCGGAGCAGACGACTTAACCAGTTCAATAGCGACACTCATTACGTCCATCAGTCAAAATATGAGATTCATCCTGCAATCGTGTCCCCCCTCAACTCCGTGTTTCCGAGCGTGGAATGTTAGGGGGCGTTCTCGGCGAGTTTCGACTGCGCGGCATGTAGTAGCTTGATTGTTTCGGGTTCATCGGGAAAGATGCGATTGGCTTCGGTGAGGTTGTCGACTGCAAAACGGTACTCGCCAAGTTCTAAGTGAGTCCTACCAAGTAAAAAGTGTGTGTAGGCGTTGGTTGGATCGGTGAGCAGTGCGAGCATCAAGTAGGGTTTAGCTCGAGCGAACTCACGCCGTTCAACGAGCAAATCTGCGTAGGGCATATACGCTTTACTCCAATCGTTGGGGCCGCTGAAAAGTAACTCGTACTGAGCCAACGCGCCTTTGTCATCGCCAGTATGATAAAGGCAATCAGCCAGAACATATCGGCTTTCAGGATCGTCGATTAGCAACTCCAACGCGTCACTTGCGCGCGGCGCGGCCTCGGCAAACTTGCCGGACCAATGCAAAACCTTGGCCAAATTGCGGAGCGCTACCCCATGGGCGCGCTGATCGATGCGATTCATGACGTGCTCAGTGGCTGTGGCGAGTTCGGACCGAATCTGAGCTGCGCGCGGATCTATCCCTAACACGATTTTTGCCCGCTGCAGTTCGTCGATGATCCAGAGCGCAAGTTGTCGATTGACTTCGATTGTCGGATGAACATGATCTAGAAAGTATTCTTCACCCAAGCACGAATGACCGAAATGCTGTTGGCACAGTTCCCGCAGTTGCTTTTCAAATTCAATGACAGGCACATGCAGTTCCGCGCCGACTCTGCGAATTGCGGCGGCGATTTCGTCGATCGCCCGCAGAGGGCAGACATCTGCGTTGAGCGCCGCCATAAACTCAATGTGCGCATTCTCAAACCTTTGGGCTTGCATGAGCAGCTTGCCAAGGCGATAGCGAGCCTCAGCAAGTTCGGGTGCGACCTGAGTTGCTTTGGTCAATGTGCTGATTGCTTTTTCAAGTTCGGATTCGCGTTCAGCTTGTGCGAGGAGGTCGAGCACCTCGCTTCGCTGAGCCGCAGTAGCCTGTTCGGCGAATTCACTTTTGAAGGGCGAGCAATTGCGTTCGTTGGAAGCAGGTACCACGAAAACGATCTGGCAATTTGCCTGGCGGGCGATGGTCACCATCCTGCGCAAGTTCAACTCGTAGTGGGCGACTACTTGGCTGCGCCACTTTGGATCGCGGTGGTAATCGCTGGGCCCGATCGTGTGATTCAGAATCTCGTCGACCTCGGCAGGCAGCAGGGTCCGGGGATTCCCCGGCTCTCCAAGGATCAAGCGGTCCGCGAGTGCATAAGTTCGCGTATGCGAGAGAGCTGCGTGAATCTGTAGGCTCGCCGCCGAGCGCTCGAACATATCCGCATAAGTGCGTCGCTCCAGGAATTCATTGTGAGCCGAAAAGACCACGAACAAATCGGGATCGTACTGAACTAGTTCCTCCATAAGCGCCGCCACACGATAGCTCGCGTAACTGATTCCGCCGCAGTTGATGACTTCCCATCGATGAGCCCCGTCGACGACTGGCAAGTACTCACGCAACCAACCGCTAAACGACGTTTTGTCGTCGTACGGATGACCATAAGTGGTCGAGCCGCCGAGGCAAAAGACGCGTCGCACGTCGCTCTCTTTTTGTTTTGGGAAAACCTGATCATTGAACCAATTCAATTTGCTGCGCGCGGTCCGCAGAAATTCTTTTCCCGCTTCGTCGCGAACCGATTCCATCAGCGGAATTTGCTGCGAAAACCCAACAAATGGATCACGCGAATCTGTGACCGGTTGAATGCCAGCGACCCGCAATGCAAACTCCACCACTGCCAACGCCACAATTGTCGTTAGCAGCGAGAAGATCACTTTCTTGTACCAACGCAGTGGCTGGCGCGAGGGCTTGGGCATCAACGGTCCTTAAAATCGGTTGGCAATCGCTTCGCGACAGAGTAGGTCACTCTTGCCGAGAGTAACCTTGTGCCGCCCCCCAAATGTTTCACCGAGTCGCCGAAAAGGGAAGCTTTGTATTCTGTTATAATCTACTGTCGACGACACCGCAGGTTGGACCCTATGCTTCGCCCGAATGATTGCAATCAGGCCACGCAATTCGTTTACCAAATTGACCTTAATACGGCCAGCATCATGACGCTCAGAATTACCTGTATATACTTGCTTGTTATCGCCAGCAATTTGATTCACGCGGCATCCCCTGCCGCAAAACCCAACATTGTCATTCTGTATGCGGACGATATGGGTTATGGCGACTTGGGTGTTCAGAACCCTGGTTCAAGAATACCAACGCCGCATCTTGATCGGCTCGCGTCGCAAGGAACGCGCTTCACCGACGCGCACAGTTCCTCGGGTGTCTGTACCCCCAGCCGCTATGCGATGCTGCACGGTCGTTATCACTGGCGCAAGTTTCATGGCATTGT
>JAYVHC010000720.1:0-2391 GCA_043771575.1 Planctomycetia bacterium | reverse complement strand
AACAGGCGAAAATACCCAACCCGCTGCCTAATCGGTTCTCCAAATGCTCGAAGCCAAGTTCAGAATCCGAAAATCGTTCAGTATGAATAATCCGGGTTAAGTTGGGCAAGTCCTAAAACAAGCGAAAGCCGAGCGGCCTGGGCGTGATTTTGTGTGAATGTGCGAGCAAGCCGCAGGACGCCAAAGCCGACAATCCTGCACTCACCCATCCAGTTTAGCAAGTGTTTGTCCAGCCACAGCGTGGCGATAGATGATAGCCCCGGGTGAGCGCGGCGAGCCTCCGGGCGAGCCAAGCGTAACCCGGGGTCCTGGTCGTTTATGGATCGCGGTGAGGGACAAACTCGCCATTTCATTGGTCGCCATTCGAACCGCAACATCCCTGGCGGCTGCGATAAGAAGTAGACCTTTGCATTGAGCCAAAGTCATGCCATCGCTCCGCGATTCGCAAACCAGTTTCCTCTACCACCTGGGACTGACGTCCCAGGCTTTAGCCTGCCATCGCGCTGCGATTAAAATCAATGCCTCTTAATGATTGTCTTGCAACGAGGGCGTTTCAACCCGGGAACAACCGACTTCACGCGGCCGCCGAGGTTGATTCTTTAAATAGTTTGGCCCGACCGGCGGTGCATATCGATCCGCTCAAAACAATACCGCAACGCGGTTAAACATCGTAGCCCAGGGCAAGCGAAGTGCCGGGACGGCCACGAGCGTCGCCCTGGGTCCATCGATCGAACCCAATGCGACGAGCAGGTGACGAACCATCCAGCGGATTGCATTCGATGTCGCAACATCACCTAGGTTGCGGCTCGTAGGAGCGAAGTGAATTGGGCCCACCACCGCTCGCCGCCGATTCTCGCACAACGTAACCCAGGGTGCGCTGCGCGACCGTGTGCTATTTGCTTCCACGCCTTCAGCGTGAAAACCGATTCAAGTCAACGATACCCTGCGTCCACGGACGTTTGCGGCCGCTAAGTATGCGGTGGAGGCGATTCGTGTGCTGTCGGGCTAGTTTCGCTGGGTAAATTCAGCGTTCTGATCTGCTTAGCAGCCGCATTCAACTGATCGCCAATCTGCTCGCTGGTCACGGATCGAAACACAACAGCGTTATCGTATTGCGGCATTTGATGGAAACCGCGTTGATTCTCAAGCACTCGATCGACTTCGGACTCCAGCGCACCTAGCCATTGCGGAACATCCAAGCCCACTCCCGTCGGCTGCTCCATCATCAATTTGCACTCGTCAATTAGCAGCTCAAAGACGTCGGAAGTCTCACCGGTCTCGCGATACTGGCGAACCGCTGGCCCAACCAGTGCCCGCATGCGATCAACGGTCATGGGTCGCGTAAATCGCTCGTGCAATCGATCGGCGACCGTCGGCATACGCATCGCATACTTCTTTTGCAACTTGGTCAAATGTTCGATGTACGTTTCGCTTTCGCGGCCAATGCGTTCGGCCAACGCGCGCCGCCATTGTTGTGCCGTTTGGTGGCACCCGGCACGCACCAGCACTTCGTGTGTCCAGTAAATCGGTCGCAAGTTCCATGAAACGCGATCGTAACGCACCCGCAGACGCAAGAAATCGAGCAACATGTACAGCATTTCGCCGCGATCGGATTGCGTGGTCGTGCTGTTGTAGTCGCGATACTCGCTGTAGTGATCAATGATCGCTTCCAGCACGACACCCAATTCATGTTCGGCTTGCGAGCTTTGAATTTCGCCTTCATCGATTGCATCCAATAGCGGTTGCAGCCCCTCGTTGTACCCGTCCTCGCGAACATTCGCCAGCCAATTGCCAACGCCCTGATGCAAGATAGCGCGGACATTGCTCAAGCGCAAGAATGACTGCGTAAAGATCGCGCCACCATAACGTTGAATAAAGCTGGTTAGCCGTTGCCAGTTCTTGGCGCTGTCGACGGTTTCCAAGACGCTCAGCCGCAATGTACGGCTATGCGACAACCAACAGCCCAGCATCACCTCGGTCAATTGTTCAAGCACCTCGATCAACGCATCGCTGTTCGGTTCCAATTCTTCAAGTGCAGCCCCATCGTGCGTATCAAAGTCAATTTTCGCGGCTATTTCATCGATTGAAACCAGTTCTTGGGCGCGCTTCTTACTCTTGGCTGAAGTACTACTTTGCTTTCCTTTGAGCTTAAGCGGCGCCTTCGACGCGCGCAGTTCCGCCAACCGCCATTCATAGGCGTTGCGAACCACGGCTCGAACCATCGAAACATAGCCCAAGTGAAACAGGTCGTCGAATTCTGTCACCGCACCTGGGCCGATGGGGTTGTTGTGCTCCATGAACCGTGCGGCTTCGATCAACTGGCAGGCTGGCTTAAACAACCCTTGACGAGGCAGCCAAACCAGCAAATGCGAGAGTACGCGACGACGCAAG
>JAYVHC010000719.1:0-5497 GCA_043771575.1 Planctomycetia bacterium | reverse complement strand
CAGGCGGAAGTGGTCCTGAGTGCGAGGAAACTTGAGAGCTTAGCACCCATGCCGGTTCGCATTGGGCGCAGTTGGCTGCAAACGATCGTCAACGGCAGTGAACGTCGCGACCGTTACTGTGCGCAGCTCGAATCGACCCTGCCCCGCTTGTCGATTCGAATTCCGTCGAGTCGCAATTTGAATCACGTGTTCGTCAACGGCCAACGAGTCAAGTTTACCGGAGAAGGCACTCAGTTTCAGGTGGAGTTACCCAACAGTGATCGTCGGCAGTATCAACTTGAGATCTGGATGACTTCGTCAGAGTCTCTCGCTTGGGTTACATCGCTGGACATCAATATCCCTGAAATAGACGGAGCGCAGTTTTTCGATCGATTCTATTGGCAGTTAGCGGTACCTTCTATTCAACATATGGGATTCGCGTCAGCGCCTATGACACCCGAATGGATTTGGAAATGGAACGGATTTTGGTGGAGTCGCGAAAGTGGCATGAAGCAATCGGATTTAGAACGTTGGGTAGGCGCGACGCAACAAACGGATTTACCGTTGTCGGTAAACGGTTACTTGCTGAGTACTTTCGGCGGTGGTCGATCGTTTCAAATCTGGGTGCTGAGTCGTTTCATGATGTGGTTACCAATCGGATTGGTTGCCATTTTGGTTTCCATTCTATTGATTAGTTTCCGTACGCTGCGCCATCCTGCATTTTTGCTACTGGCTGCTGGTGGCTTAGCCACCGCAGGTATGCTTGCCCCAGATTTGGCGGTGCTGCTCGGTCAAACGGCAATGATATCGCTTGGATTGGTAAGTTTGGTTTTGATAACGCAAGCGGCGATTGAGAGCCGTGTTCGTCGTCGCAGCGTGTTTACGATGCGCCCATCGCATTATACGGAGAGAAGTGACCATTTTTCACTGGCACGCAACGTTAAGATGTCTTCCCCGAGCAGTACCAGAGCACAGTCGCCGGTCATTGCCGATGGAGGCGAATGACCATGTTGCCAAGATTCGCCGTCTGTTTGAGTTTTTGTGTTGCGAGCATTGTGTCACATTTCAGTTCTGCAGCGCGGGCGCAAATTCGCGACGATTGGCAAGTGTTGCGCATCTTTGTTCCTGAAGAAGAAGTAGGGGCGTTGGTTCCAAACGACTACAATCCGGTTGAACTTGAAGACTTGGCGGGAGCTTTGTCGCGAGAAGCGATTCGAAGATCGCAACTGCAATCGAGTCCGCATATCGCGGACGCCCTTTATATTGTTCGCTGTAGTGCTGAAAACTTGGCTTCTGATCAATCCCGTTGGTCGATTAAAACTCCCTTTTCAAACGCATCGCTTAAGTTGGAAGAAACCTCGGTTGCGCTTCGCAACGCCGGAAGTACGCCTGCTGACGACAAACCTCTGCTGCCCAGCTTGCGTTTTTCAACGGATGGCACCGCTACCCTATCTAAGATATTGGGTGATACCAATTATTGGTTTGGACTGTCCGCGACTCCAACGGACAGAAGTGGCAAGCAGGCGATCTATGATTTACGTTTGCCGGTGGCGACGATGGCCCGCATGCTTATTTCGTCTCCGGCGTCGATAAATATTACTTCTCCGGATGTGATCGTTACCCAGGTAACGAATCCACGTGAGACACTGCCTGAGAATTGGCCCAGTCTGACTATTGCTGAAGGACAACAATGGTTCTTGATTCATTTGTCGGGGAAATCAAGATTTCGGCTGATCACGGAAGTGACTGATCGCAAAGATGCCATGGATTTTCAGCATTTCGTACGACGAACATCGCTCGCTTATACTGCATCGGAAAAAGGGTTAGCACTCAGTGCTGATTTTGAAGCTGAGCGACTTGCGGCAACATCGTCACTGCGAATATTACTGGACAGGTCATTGCGCTTACAGGCTGCTACGGTCAATGGTGCGGCAGCAGATTACCGTTTGGCTGCTGCTGATGAAAATAAGTCCGCCTTTGATATCCTGTTGAACAATGTTCCTGGTGGCAATGCCAAAGTACGAATTGAAGCTGTGATGGATACGGACTTTCCATTCGATGATCTTCTACCAACGATTGAAATAGGGCGGGCTTTTTCGTGGGAAGGAAAAACTTCTTTGTTAGCCGAAGACGCGCTGGTAGTGGATCAATTTGAATTCTCTAAACGCATCGAGTCAGCAAAACCAAAACTTGAGACTACATCGATTGGCAAACGCTGGCTGGCCGATTGGATCGGAATTCCGCCTCGATTTCATGCGAGCATCGGCCGTGCAACACCCACTTGTGAAGTGGACAGTATCACACGCCTGACGGTTCAGGAGGACTGGATTGCAGCCACGACGAATCTGCGAATCATTTGCCATTCGCTCAGCTCGAATGAGCTGCGTCTGCAAGTGGGAGAGGGGTGGTTTATCGATGATTTAACCATTGAAAAAGCGGATTTTCCGATAAATCACCAACTGCCAGACGGGGCGGCAGGCGATGTCGTTCTGAACTGGGATCGATTGAATTCCGACATGTCCGTTGACCTGCAATTGGTTGCGCATTTACCTCGCGCCACCGATGTCGAGCACTTGAGCCTAGAGGCACCTCGGGTAGTTACGGTGCGCGGCGGTTCGCAGAAGGATCATTATGCAATCGAGCAGTCAGGCCGCTTTCAAATTCAGGCTAATTCCCTATTGCAACGATTAGAACTGAACGAAGGGGAACTGGCATCTTGGCAAGCGCCATTGCTATCACGCTCGACACCTACACAGCTTTTCCAAGGCCTTGGTGAGCGCGTTCCACCAATTGTAATGAATCGGTCAAGCGGGACGTATGTAGCGAAGGTTATCACCGTCGCGACGCCTATCAACGGTCAACTACGAGCGACTTATACGGTGGCGGTACTGCCAACAACAGGCGCCATCGATTCAGCGAGTTGCGTTCTCAAAATACCTTCAGGAGTTTCACCTCCTACTTGGCGAGTTATGCAAGAGCAAAGCGGCGAACAGATCCCTGTCGCAAGAGCGGTCGTGAAGGCGAGCAGCGAGGGCCCTGAACGAGACTTGCAAGGCAAAATGCGATTCGATTTTCAATTGCCAGACGCGACGACCAACAAATTTGTTTTACAGTGCGAAATGCAACTTCCCATTGAAGGCTTGGCGGTTATCAACTTGCCGCTGATTACGATGCCGATGGCAACGGAAACTTGGATGATCCTACCGCGCAATTTCGAATTGCCGTCAACATCGTTGGGGGTATTTGCATTGCCTAGCAGTGTCTGCTGCGACTCGAGCGAGTTTGCACAAACTTTCGAGAAAGAAGCAGACTCTATGGTTGGGTACCGTTACGATCCGAGCGTAGTTACTTCGGTCGATTTGCGTCCAACGGCACAAAAACTGGATCGTGGTGCTTGGATTTGGTCGGATTCAACGGAGCATTGGTTGTACAACGATGGCCGTGTAGCGCATCAAACTGACTTACAGATATTTGCACCGGAGAGTATGATCCTGGTTGTTAAGCTTCCTCCGGGTTGGGTTCTGAATCGCATTTTGCTGGATGGAATCGCCTTGGTTGCTGCTCAGCCATTGGATTCGCAGCGCGTGCCGATAGCCATTCCTCAGGGCAGGCACGTACATTTGTCAGTGCGCGCTTCGAGTCAAAATGGTGCGCCTCAGTGGCTTACGCGCGTTCAATTGCTCAAGCCGACTTTCGCGCTGGCAAGCCTAGATTCAAGTGAAATATTTTGGTTACAGCCGGGTCATATTTCCGTTAACGAAATGCTCGGCAATGCCGACGCCAGTGTTATTGGGAGATTAAGTCCGGCCAGCTGGTGGCAGTGGTTGAACCCAGCGCGAACAGCACCGGAACCGGACAACCTTGATTCACAGAGTTGGCGCAAAATGCCTTTAAGGTCTCCTAGCGCCGAATCGAGCTTGGTTCTCAGGTATTTTCGAGGTTACTCAAGTGGAACAACTAGTACAGCGCAGGAAAATGTTGAGCGCAGGGGCGAAACGTCCATTTCGGAAGCTCTTGTGATCGATCGCTCATCCTTGTGCGCAATCAGTGTGGCGATATTCCTGGCCGGAGTTGCATTGAGTTTTTGGCTACTTGGGGACCGCATCCATTGGTGGTGGTTATGCTTAACGTCGTCGATCGTCGCGGTTATGCTGGTCCCTTCGGCTTGTGTTGGAGTCGCGCAATTGACCTTGCTGAGTTTAGTAGGCGGTGCGTTGGCTCGACTCATTCGGCTGGTCACGAGCGCGCGAACTCATCAGAGCGGGTCAGGGAGTCATGGGTCGACCATCCGGCGGGCTAGCGCGAACGCTTCCCTGCTGCTGGTGGTGCTATGCGGCGGAAAAGTAGGCAGCGCGCAGGTTCCCACATTGGGCACTCCGACCAAAAAACTCCCGGCGACCTACGGCGTGCTCATCCCGCTGAACGCGGCGGGCGAGTTATCGGCGAAGCACGTCTACGCGCCCCGCAAGTTAATGAATTTGCTGAATAACTCGGATACGCAGGACCGTGAGGAACAATTGCCGCAGATTCTCGGAGCAAAATACATGCTCAAATTAAGCGGCGGGACCAGCTTGACCCCAAGTTATGTACAAGAATTCACGGCGGAATTTGATCTGCAGTTCAATTCTACTGAGTTCGCATTGCGTCTACCATTCAAAGTGACTCAGTTGCAATTACTGCGGGGTTCGGTTTCAGGTCAAGGCGTTTTCATCGGTCCTCGCTTGCAACAGTCAGCTGACACAATCACCTATCGCCCACCTGAGACAGGCCGTGTTCGATTGAGATTGCAATTGATTCCCACCACCAAGGACACTGTTGACCGAACCAGTATTGATATCGGCATTCCGCGCATCGCATCGTCTGTTTTAGAAGTGATTGCGGACGACACGTTAGACGTGAATATCAAATCGATTGGGATTTCCAAACGCTTAACCGCTTCCAGTTTGAGCGCTGAACTTGGTCCTACGGATCAGTTACAGGTCGATTGGCCAACGCGCCCGCAACGTACTCCCATGCCCAACCAAGCAATATCTCAGTCGGATACTTGGCTGCACATTAGCGAAGGCTACCTTATGGCTGATTGCCAAATTCGCATTAATGGTGCGAGGGCTTTGCCAAAACAACTCCATTTAGTTCTGGATGCGGCCTGGGAACCAGTCGGAACTGAATGGAACGATGTAAAGTTGATTTCGAACGAGCAATCGGCAGTTGGGAATCGACGGATTTACTTGGTGAATCGCGAGTCAGTGAGTGAGCGTGCGGTGATACGAGCGATGATGGTGCCTCGTAATGATGAAACGGTTTCTACGTTGGCTGTTCCGTTTTTCTCGCTCACAGAGGCTGCCGTGACAGGTCGAACGTTGGCGATTTCTGTTGCTGGTCGATCACGCTGGAAGCTAATTGGCAACGAATTATGGAATCGGCTGAATGCGGCTGGAACTGAGCTGGAATGGGACTCTGGCAAGCCGCCAATGACAGAATTATGGCGAATTCCCAATGGCTCCTTGAACGGGTCTTT
>JAYVHC010000718.1:0-9191 GCA_043771575.1 Planctomycetia bacterium | reverse complement strand
GTAAGGTTTACCCCGCCCGATTTTGCCGACCACAATCAGTTTCGCCGTCGGCTTGATCTTCCAACCGGCTCGTTCGATGGCTGTTGTTAACGCTTCGATCAGCGCTTTTTTGTCGACCGCCTCGGTCGACTCGATCTCAATGCGTACCTCGGTGCCAGGCGATGTTACCATGACGTTCTTTTGCTGATCGAGTCTTCGAATGGCCATGAGTGCTTTTGGATCGGGGATCGTCAATGTCGTTAGCTTCAGACCAGTTTCTTTGGAAGCAATTATCAGCCAGCGAACCAAAACGACGATGAAAAGTTCATGGCTTTAGCCTAAGCTGAATTTTTTGAAGTTGCGCTGTTCAGATGTTTAGATACTGTGTGCCACTGGGCTCGGCCAGTGAACCGAAGTAGGTAAGTTTACAATCCACTAATCGTTTTAATACCGATCATTCCGGAACGAACGAGGCCGAAGTAGAGCATGCGGCGTTGCCAAGTTAAGCTACCCTTTGGCGCATTGTCAAGCAAGTTTGGCATCTTAGCGGACTCAGTATTTGTAATTCATTCGGGTGAATCTGCAGCTATGTCACTGTTGCAAATCGAATAGCCGCTTAAACTAAGATTCGATCCCGTGAACAGCAGCAAACCAGCTTGAAGGATACCGGATGGCTCACGCCGTTCCGCTACAGAGTGAGTTCCATTAGGCTGACGTAGCGGATTGGTAATAAACTTCAAACCTCAGTTAAGTAGGCTTTCATGGCTGATGTACCTTACAAGATCATGATTGGACTGGAAGTCCATGTTCAATTGAGCACAAAAAGCAAATTGTTTTGTGGATGTTCGACCGAGTTTGGTGCCCCGCCCAACACTCAGGTTTGTCCAGTTTGCTTAGGATTGCCGGGTTCGCTGCCGGTGATGAATGCTCAAGCGGTTGAGCTGGCGATTCGAACCGGATCGGCTCTGAATTGCGAGATTGCATCCATCACGAAGTGGGATCGAAAAAACTATTTCTATCCGGATTTGCCCAAGGGTTATCAGATTAGTCAATTTGATCAGCCGATTTGCGGTGAGGGTTACCTTGATTTTGCCGACCCAGAGAAAGAAGGTGAGACCCTGCGCGTGCGTCTGATTCGAGCTCACCTGGAAGAGGATGCGGGCAAGAGCATGCACGACGAGGCGGCGGGGAAGGCGGACAGTCGCATCGACTTGAATCGTACCGGCACGCCGCTACTGGAAATCGTTTCGCACCCGGATCTCACGTCGGCGGCTGCGGCGAAAGCGTATTTGACGGAGCTGCGACTGCTGCTGACCTATCTTGGTGTTTCGGATTGCAACATGCAAGAAGGCAGCTTGCGCGCGGACGCGAACGTCAATCTCCACATCTTGGAGGCTGGACAAACGATTGCCACGCCGATCGTTGAAGTCAAGAATCTTAACAGCTTCCGCGCCGTCGAGCGGGCGATCACTTACGAAAGCCAGCGGCAATATGATCAGTGGCTAAAGACGCAGCAAAAGATCGGCGACGCACCTAAGCAGACTCGCGGCTGGGACGATGAAGCGGGCGTGACGGTTGCGCAGCGCGAAAAGGAAGAATCAAGCGACTACCGTTATTTTCCCGACCCCGATTTGGTGCCGATCAATATCTCGGCTGAACAAATGGCTACAGCACAATCGCGGGCCGAGTTGCCAGCGGCGATTCGTCGGCGACTCGAGTCGGATTTGGGGCTGAAGGCCTATGACGCCGATGTGATTGTCTCACAGGGTCGCGGTATGGTGGAATACTTCGATAGTACGGTAGCAGCTGGCGCGAGTGCCAAGAGAGTTAGTAGTTGGGTGCAGCAAGATGTTATGCGGACGATCAAAGAACAGAACTGGACGATTGATCATTTCCCCTTAAAGCCGGCGATGTTGGCGGGATTGCTGCAAGCGATTGATGAGGGGGTCATCGACAACAGTCGCGGCAAGGAAGTATTTCAGTTCTGGTTGCAGAACCCCGATGTGGATCTCGATACAGCGAAAAAAGCACTGGGCATCGCCTCGGTTGATCGCAACGAAATCGCCAATCTATGCAGAGAATTGCTGACCGAGAATCCGCAGGTCGTGACCCAAGTGCGAGAAGGCAATCTCAAGGGACTCGGCGCGTTGATTGGCGCTGCGAAAAAGAAAAACCCTAATGCAGATCCCAAATTGGTTCGCGAAATGTGCCAGCAAATGATTGAATCTGGTGCCGTTTGAGTTCGGATGGCCAGTCAGCACGATGGCCATCGAATTCGGATATCATCAAGTTCGATTACGAATTTGATCACCATTCCAAATAAGGCGAAGCAGATGCTACCGAAGTCAACTCTGACCGCTTGCGTACTGGCACTTGCAATGTTGTGCCCATGGTCCTACGGACAAGATGCTACCCCCGCGAAGTATGAGGATGCGATCGTAAAGCTCCTCGACCAAGGCGCGGCTCCACGCCAGACACTGCGTATGACGCCCAAGAAGGGCCTAAAGCAAACTTCCCTAATGAAAATGAAGATAGATCAAACGATGGTCATGAATGGGCAAAAGCTTCCCGCTGTCCCAACGCCAGCCATGCAGTTCACCGTTGACATATTGGTTACCAATGTTGACGCCAGTGGAGATATCTCGTTCGATTACACCTACCCAAAAGCTGAGGTCATTGATGAGTCCAATCAACCGTCTGCGGCGAAAGAGTTGATGCAAACGATGATCAAATCGATGGAGGGCTTGTCGGGCTCTACAATCCTTTCCAGTCGCGGCTTTACGAGAAAATCAGAAATTGTATTGCCTCCTAACGCTGCGCCTCAGATTATTGCCATGATGGGCAGCATGAAGGAATCAATGAGTCGCATCAGTTCACCGTTCCCCGAAGAAGCAATTGGCATCGGCGCCAAATGGAGCGTGTCGCAAGTAATTGAAGCCAATGGCATCAAAATGAGACAGAATTCCGTACATACGTTGAAGGAAATCAAGGGAAACACTTTTGATATCGCACTTGAATTGACTCAATCGGCCGACGCTCAGGAAGTCAAGACACCGGGAGTACCACCAGAAACGAAGATGAAGCTCCTGTCATTGGAGTCAACTGGCCACGGAAAGATGCTATTTGATACCGATGCCTTGTTTCCTGTTTCCCAAATCAAGAGTGATTCCAAAATGGGAATGGAGATGGTCGCAGGCGGACAGACACTACCGATGCAGGTCGAGATGACTCTCGAAATGACCGTCTCACCAGCAACGGCAAGCAAGGTACCGAAGTCAACCGAGAAATAATGTTGGGGTTCAGTAGTTGGACTACAGGCTTCAGCCGTCGTCGCCTCGTTCCCCAAGGATACGAACATGGTTGCAAACGAGGAATTGCGAGCTGTGGAGCCGTTTGACCCTTCGATGGTCAAACGCGAAGATTCCCAGCTGGGTTTGATCGATTTGTTCTATTGCATGACATTGTTGTGCGTCCTTCTTGGCTGCCACCGTTTCATCAGCCAGCCAACTGCGGTAGTGCTGTGTGGCGCGGTGGCGGTGTACGTGGTTCTACGATTTGTTCCATGCCAATATGGGGCGATTGGCGGGATGTTGGCGTTCGGGACCAGTGTGATTTGCTTGCCATTGATGCTTGGTTTTGGCGGCTTCTCGGCGCTCGCCGGGATTCTGACGTGTTTGGTTTTTCCGTCCACTGCTTACGTTTTGGGCGCGATTTACACCGAGTACCGCGAACTGAAGGGGTGACCGATTCATCAGGGGGATGGGATTAGGGAATATTACGGAACTTTTAGCTATTTCGAGGGTTTCACTGGGAAGCAACTGGATTTAGCCTCGGTTTACGCTTACACGCACTTCGTCATTGACTAGAATAAATTCCCCGCATGATCGATTCCCGCCGTGAGAAATTGACCTTCCCCACCTATTCGATTCATTGAATTTTAGGAGCTTTGTGATGGCACGTCGCCAATTTCAGCCATACGGCTTTGGGTTCCTACATGGTCACTCGCCGCGATCCACCCGATCGGGCAAGGCCATGCTGATAGCAATTTTGGCGATCGCTTTGGCAGGTGGCGGAGCCTATGGTTACTACCGATACACTAACGAAGCCGGACCGAAAGTCTCGGACCAGCCGCTGTTGCAGACGGTTGCACGTGGGCCCTTCGATCACATCGTTTTGGAGCAAGGCGAAGTTGAAAGCAGCAGCAATATCGATGTCAATTGCGAAGTAAAAGCCAAAGGAACTTCAGGAACACCCATCTTGTGGGTGATTGATGAAGGAACCTACGTGAAGAAGGGCGACAAGCTAGTCGAGTTGGACGCATCTGCTTTCGAAGATGAATTAACTACGCAGCGGATCGCGGTTTCCGGTGCCGAGTCGACCGTAATTAGTAGCGACGCTTTGGTTCGAACGGCTGAAATCGCACTTCAAGAGTACCTCGAAGGGACCTATCTTTCGGAACGCAAAACGCTTCAAAGCGAAATCGCTTTGAGCGAGCAGAATCTACGCAAGGCCGAATTGAACTTAGCCAGCGCCGAACGCATGGCGGCTAAGGGACTATTGAAGTCGCTGCAAATCGACGCCGAAAATTTCGCAGTTTCCAATACCAAGAACCTGCTCGAATCCGCTCAAGCGAGATTGAAGGTGCTCGACGAGCTGACCAAACAAAAAATGAAAGTCAAGTACGAGAGCGACATCGAAGCGGCGCGAGCCAAGTTGGGTTCAGACAAGATCGTTCTGGCGGAAGAACAGGATACGCTCAAAGAAATTGAGCAGCAGATTGCCAAGTGCGTGATGCTGTCGCCAGCTGATGGTGTGGTCGTATACAACAATTCATTCAGCAGTCGAGGTGGTTCTGAATTCGTCGTTGAAGAAGGCGCTTCAGTTCGCGAGCGACAAACAATCATCAAGCTGCCCGACCCAACTAAGATGCAAGTGAAGGCAAAGATTAACGAATCGCGAATTACCTTCGTTCGCGAGGGCATGCCTGCCATGGTAAAGGTCGGAGCCGCTGAAGGCGAAATGTTGGCTCGCGTAACGAAGGTCAACAAGTACGCTGAGCCAGGTAGCTGGATGAGTTCATCGGTGAAAGAGTACGCGGCCTTTGTTGAAATCAAGAATCCACCTGAATCGATTCGTACCGGTATGACTGCCGAAGTTCGGATCTATGTTGAGCAATTGCCAGACGCGCTCCAAATTCCCGTCAATGCAGTCTACGAAATCAAAGGACATCACTTTTGTCTCAAGAAGGATGGCGATAGCTGGAAAACGCTTGAAGTCAAAATCGGTGCCACCAACGACAAAATGCTGACTATTCAAGCTGGGCTAACCGAAGGCGAAGAAATCGCGCTCAACCCGCGCGGACACCTGAACCTGATGGATTTGCCGAAAATTGAAGACCTCCCCGAACGTGAACAGCTAGTAAAAATGAGCGCCGAAGTGTCCGCGGCTCCGAAAGCCGAGGCGAAGGGTGCCGCACCCACGGCTGCAACTGGAACCGGTGCTGCCGCGCCTGGGGCTGCTGCGCCCGGGGCTAAAGGGGCCAGTGCTGGTGGACCGGGTGCTGGATTCGATCCCAAAGCCATTGCGGAAAAAATCATTGCTTCTGGTGACACGGATGGCGATGGCAAAATTAGCAAAGACGAAATCGCTGGCATGGATGATCGGATGAAGGAACGTGCACCTAGTTATGACACCAACAGCGATGGCATGATCGAGAAATCAGAGATCATCAAAGCGATGAATAAAATGATGAAGGAACGGCAGGCCGCTGGCGGAGGTGGTGGTGGACCGCCTGGTGGCGGACCTCGTTAATGTATCAAGCTTAATCAAATTCAGGCTCAAGCGACTTCTCGCAACGGATTGCACGTGCTTGACGAGTATGTAGCAAAACTTGGAGCGACACGTGCGACTGGCTTGTTCTATCCGCGACTTAAAAAAAGAATATGCACTGAAAGGTGAGACCGTTCGAGCGTTGCGGGGTGTTTCCTTTGATGTACCTGAGGGTGACTACGTTGCGATCATGGGGCCGTCAGGCTCTGGCAAAAGTACTCTGTTGAACATGTTCGGTTGTCTTGATAAGCCGACCTCGGGCGAATTGTATTTGGGTGACGAAAACGTTGCCAAAATGACTGACGATCAATTAGCCGAAATTCGTTCGCGACGCATTGGTTTCGTGTTTCAAGCCTACAACCTGATTCAGCAGCTGACGGTTGTCGAAAACATTCAAGTGCCTCTCTACTACCAAGGGAAACTTGGTCCAAAGGAACGTAAACGTTGCATTGAGCTGGCGAATATGGTGGGTCTCGGCGATCGACTTTCGCATCGCCCCACGCAATTGTCCGGTGGTCAGCAACAGCGTGTCGCCATTGCTCGCAGTCTTGTAAACGATCCTTATTTCATGCTGGCCGACGAGCCGACGGGTAACTTGGATTCCAAGACAGCAGCGGAAATCCTGGGACTCTTCGACCGACTGAATGCAGAGGGCCGAACCATTATTCTGGTAACGCACGAAGATGAAGTTGCAGCCCGTGCCAAGCGTGTCGTACGACTGCGCGATGGTAGGTTGCAGTCCGACGTTGGTAATTCACCCGAAGTGCGCAAGGCGGCTGCGGCACACGCAATCGCCAATTTGCCAACCGAAGACGACGCTCTAGAAACGGTTATTGAGGCTTAATCCAATGCTCTGGTTTCGAACTGTTAGCTTAGGGGTCAAAAGTCTTTGGCTTCACCCATTGCGATCTCTGTTGACCGTGTTGGGTATCTTTATCGGTGTCGCTAGCGTGATTTGGTTGCTTGCCATTAGCGAAGGAATCAGCCGCGAGGCGCAGCGCCAGATCGAGAGCCTCGGTGCCGACACGATTATGATTCGTTCCGTAAAGCCACCAAGTGAAAAGTTGAATCCGCAGGGTGTGACTCCCTATGGATTGACTCGCGACGAGTTCGACATGTTGCAGATGACCGTTCCCACCATCAAAAGCGCAATTCCGATTCGCGAAATCCGCAGAACATTCGCTCATAAAGATCATGTTGTAGATGGTCGCTTGGTGGGCTGCACACCGGAATATGCCGAAGTAACACGTTTGATTATTGAGTCTGGCCACTTTATTACCGACGCCGAAAGTTTTCGTAAAGCAACTTGCTGTGTCCTTGCGGCCCGCGTGGCAGAGCGATTGTTTCCCTACGAAGATCCAATCGGTAAACGCGTCTATATTCCCGAGCACACCGACTATTACACGGTCGTGGGAGTCTTGAAGCATCGAAACGCCTCGGCGGCGATTGGCGGTTCGATGGATGCTCAGGATTTCTCGAATGACATCTATATTCCTATCAGGACTCTACAACAACGAATCGGTGACACCGTCACACGTCGAACGGGGGGCGCATTTGAAGGCGAAATTCTGGAGTTGAATCAAATCACGGTTCGAGTCGGGAGTATTGACGAGGTTAAAGAAACTGCTGCGTTGATTTCCGATGCGCTGCGCTCCCACGACGCCATGGAAGACATTTCGGTGGTCGTGCCCCTCGAGTTGCTCGAGCAAGCTCGCACAACACGGCTAATGTTCATGGTCCTGATGGGACTGGTCGCCGCGATTTCGTTGCTGGTTGGCGGGATCGGCATTATGAACATTATGCTGGCGACCGTGACCGAACGCACTCGCGAAATCGGTATTCGTCGCGCTTTGGGTGCCAAGCAAGGCGATATCGTTCGCCAGTTCTTGGTTGAGACCTTAGTGCTCAGCGTCGTGGGCGGTGCCACCGGCGTTTTGGCAGGAGTATTCTGTCAACCTCTAGTTGTCTTTGTGCGAGACTTTATGGAGGCGAATCGACCTGATGTGATGAAGTCGCTGCCTGACATGGTCCGCTACTTAACTCCTTCAATTGTTCCGGAGTCGATTCCAATCGCCTTTGGTATCTCGCTACTTGTCGGTTTGATCTTTGGCCTTTATCCCGCCATACGCGCTGCCAAGATGAATCCAATCGAAGCGCTTCGACACGAGTAATCGCCGAGTGGATCCTGCTTGCCTAGCAGGACTTGCATCACTCGTGATTCACCGGTCGGACGGACTGTACTGGGCAGGAGTAGCCCATGCCGCCGAGCCAAAGTATCCAGTGCGCTTTTCCACTCTTCGTAACCCAGCGCGTCATTTATAAAGTAGCGCAACTTTTCATCCCAAAGGGATAAGAGACAATAGCCGGTGGTTGAGCGGAGCGACTCCACCGCGACCGCCGACCACGGAGGTGGGTGGAGCAGATAAGAGACAATAGCCGGTGGTTGAGCGGAGCGACACCACCGGAAAAAGACGCATGCAAGGCGTGCCGATCCTGAAAGGATCGAAGAATCATTGACCCCTCCAGGGTCATTCGCTTGCCCTTTCGTTCCCCGGGGCTGCGCCGCTTCGCGGCGACTCCCGGCTAATGTCCATAATTCCTGTCGGGATACAAGCGGAAGGCGCCGCGACTATAATGTCTGTGAACTTGAAGTTGCGCTCCAACTCATTCCTATATCAACTTCTCCGTAGGAGATCCTGGCAGCGATGAATTACAAAAAACAGATTTTCCTAGGCGTTCTTTGCGCGTTTGGAATGATTGCGGTGTATGCTCCGGAGGCGGTCGTTGCAGGGCAGCGGATGACCCCCGAGTTGCTGTGGAAACTGGGCCGTATCGGTGAAGTAGCCATTTCGCCTGACGGAAAGCAAATCGCCTATTTGGTCACGAACTACGACCTAAGCGAAAATTCTGGGAAGACAGATCTTTTACTACAGTTGCTTGCACCGCTACCGCCTGCCGCTCAACTCGAACAACACATTCGCAACGTTGGTTTCGGAACCGCTTTACAAACAAGTGAACCGAAAACGCTGCTCAAGGGGGTCAAAGGCCTGAATTCTATCGGCTGGATTCAACGCCCCGAGGGTGCAAGATTGATTTATGTCGCTCCTACCCAAGGCGAGAACGCAACGGCTCAGGCCTGGATGCTCGACCCACTCAATCCACAGCCGAAGCAGATGACCAAACTCAGCCAAGATGTGGGGAACTTGCTCGCTTCGCCCACGGGTGATGCTATTGCCTTCTCGCTCGACATCACGATGGACGATGACGTAAAGAAGATCTACCCAGACTTACCCAAAGCCGATGCGCGGATCATCGATTCGCTCATGTATCGGCATTGGAACGCATGGCACGATTATGCCTACAGCCACGTACATGTCGCCAAG
>JAYVHC010000717.1:0-2221 GCA_043771575.1 Planctomycetia bacterium | reverse complement strand
TTTGCGTGACGTACTTTTTAAATTGAGAACCGAGGTTTCATGGTGCGATTTTGAGTGTGACTCACCATTGTTTACAACGGTTGTACCGATTCTTGAAAGCGAACTCGTAAAGCCTTTTTGGTTTGCGTTTGACGTGCTCGTTTGCTCAACCTAGTCTAGAACGTGCTTTTCTAATTTGTCGGTAGCACGACAACATGACCGCCCACATGGCTGAAGACTTCATGCAACCTGTGCCAACTCATTCAAACGCCTCGCACGGCGCTAGCCCGCCCGTAACAACGGTGGCGCCAGCACGTTTGCCGCAGCCGCTTGAAGATCGCATAGTTAAGAACCGTTTGGGGATCTACTCGGCCTTGTTTCTCGCTCTTCGCGCCAAGCATCCGCCGACAGCGGCACACTGCCTACGAGTTGCCTTAGGTACCTCGAAATGGGCTGCGATGAGAGGTATGCCGGAATCCGAACGCGAACTGCTCGAAGTAGCGGCCCTTTTGCACGATTTGGGTAAGCTAGGCGTACCGGATCGCGTGTTGCAAAAAACAGAAGAGTTGATCGGCAACGAACAATCAATGATGCAGGTACATTGCGAACTAGCGGTTGAATTGCTCGTCGGCGCGGGCGCAAGCCCTCAGTTGATAGAAGTCATACGCAACTATCGCAGCCGACTTGACGTTAAGGTGAACGTCGCCCAGACCACAAACCAGACAATTGTACCGGCTCAATTGACACTAACCGCGCGCATGCTGGCGATCGTGGATGCATTCGATTCGATGACGAGTGAGCAGCCGTTTCGTCGCGCCATGAGTCGCGAAATGGCCATAAAGGAGCTGATCAAGCACGGTGGCAGCCAGTTTGACTCCTCTTTGATTCAAGAATTCTCCCACTTGATAACTCAGCCACCTGGGGCGTTGGATGCGCTTGTCGGAAAACGCTGGCTCAATGAGCTTACGCCCTATCCCACCCCAGGTTTTTGTGACACCAATTTGCTCGCTTCTAGTGGCGCGATGCAGAATCTGATCGATACTCTGTATCACCATCGATTACTGGAGGCGATGAACGACGCGGCGATTTATGTTGATTTTGACGGGCGCGTATTGACTTGGAATCGTGCTGCAGAACGCCTTACGGGGCGAAATGCGGCCGCGATGCTAAATCAGGCTGTGAGTGCGGAAGTTATCGGTCTAAAGGCGCTCAGCGGCGGTCAATTGATTGAAGAACGTTGCCCTATCCGCCAAGCCTTGAGCTCGCAAGTCGCATTGAACCAAAATCTGATCTTGGTCCACGTTGACGGTCGCTCGATGCCGGTGAACTTCAATACACTGTTGGTTCACAATGCCAGTCGTGATCTGTGCGGAGCAATCTTCATGATTCGCGATGCATCCGAGAAAGCCGATCTCGAAGAACGCGTGCAGAACTTACACGAAATTGCGACCACGGACAACCTGACTAACGTTTCAAATCGCGCGGGGCTGAGCCGGTTCCTTCCGGAGTTCGTAGCCAGTCATATTGAATCATCACTGCCGGGTAGTTTGATCATTTGCGATATTGACCATTTCAAACGTATCAACGACACCTACGGTCACCCTGCAGGCGACGAGGCTTTAATCTGCTTTGCGGCAGTGCTCAAGCAGCTCGCGCGATCTGGAGATATGGTTGCGAGGTATGGCGGTGAAGAATTTGTAATCCTGTGCGCGAAATGCGATAACGCATCCGCGACTAGTCGAGCTGAAGATATTCGTCGCGCGATTGAGGCGACACCGGTGGCGGCGCTACGCGGTCAGTGCCTGACAGCTAGCTTTGGGGTGACCGAAATTTTACTGGGCGATAACGACGAGACTTTACTTGCGCGCGCTGACCGCGCCTTACTGTTCGCCAAAGATTCGGGAAGAAACCGAGTCGTGCAACTGGGTCGTGGCTTGCAGTCCGATCAAGAGCCTGCCAAGAAGACGGGTTGGTTCAATTGGTTTTCTGCTGCCGATGCCAAAGCCACACTCATTGAAAAAGATTACTTGACTGCGGTTCCGCAAGATATTGCAGTCGAACGCTTGAGCGGTTTCATTAACGACAACAAAGCCGAGATCATCAGGGTGGATGACAATCGCGTCGCAATTAGAATCAATAGCCGGGAAGCAAGTACGAACCGCAGGGCAAATGATCGAACGGTCGAATTGCTGATGGAAGTCGTTCTGGAACACGTTGAAATGCGTCCCGCTGGCGCTCGCGG
>JAYVHC010000716.1:0-3161 GCA_043771575.1 Planctomycetia bacterium | reverse complement strand
TCTGCTCCAGCCGATCCACTGGAAAGACTAATTTCGCTTGGCCGCTCATTGCAAATGAAATTGCAGTCTCAAGATCTTCCTCTGCCAATCCTAGCTCACTGCATCGATCGATAAGCAATGCAATTTCTTGTTCCGTCAAGCTGCCGTCGGCTGAAGCCATGACAACCAGGTTCTTTAGGTGATCGAGTTGTCGCATGAATGCAATTCCGGGCAAGCGATTACAAACCATAAGTAGGTGGAGTTATTGTGATGCAAAACGGCCATGGATGCTAGTGCTCAATCGCTCTCGCTCGGAATGATGCGGATCATCGACTGAATTCGCGCGACCACTCATGATGCCCATCCCGGGGTATATTGTCGATGAAGTCGAATGACAAATTCTTTTGGAATCTCGAACACCAACACCATGCATCACGCTGAAGATGTGGTCACGGTTTACGCGAGGAACTTGATCTTCGCAAAACTCCTATAGCGAGATGACACCACCCAGGGTGATTTTTCGCGCGGCCAGCGAACAAGCATTGGACGAACCACAAACAGCAAACGACCACAACTTCGAGACCCGTGACTAACGCCAACGGCTCACAAAGCCCCAGCACTAAATTGCAAGAATGCTTCCCAACGTAACCACCAGCGGTAGGCCGGTAACCTGGATGTTTCGAGTAGAACTTCGACTTCTGTTCCACTAAGTACTAGTACGTGACAGAGTCCAGAATGTAGGTAAGCATGAGCCCGGCGGAAGCGACCCACCAAAACTATGCGAGTATTTTCTTGACGACCTGTCCATGCACATCGGTCAATCGATAATGACGTCCTTGGAATTTGAACGTCAACTTCGTATGATCGATTCCAAGCAAATGCAAAATCGTGGCATTGAGGTCGTGTACATGGACAGGTTCGCTGGTGATGTTGTAGCTGAAATCGTCGGTCTGCCCGATAGTTGTTCCAGCTTTCACGCCTGCTCCAGCTAACCAAACGGTAAAGCAGCGGGGATGATGATCACGACCGTAATCGTTGGCTGTCATTTTGCCTTGACAGTACACAGTCCGTCCAAACTCCCCGCCCCACACTACCAGCGTGTCTTCTAACAGCCCAATTCGCTTCAGGTCTTGCACCAGCGCGGCAGTCGGTTGGTCGGTGGTCTGGCATTGAAGACCAATATTCTTCGGCAATTCAAGGTGCTGGTCCCATCCGCGATGAAACAATTGGATACATCGAACTCCGCGCTCGCAAAGCCTCCGAGCCAGCAAACAATTCCACGCAAAGGTACCAGGCTTACGGGCCGCCTCACCATACAGTTCAAAGGTACTCTCAGGTTCATCGGACAGATCCGTCAATTCGGGGACCGAAGTTTGCATCCGGTAAGCCATCTCGTATTGAGCAATTCGAGTTGCTATCTCGGGATCGCCCACTTCCGATAGTTTAAGCTCGTTCATCGCAGCCAAATCGTCGAGCATCCCTCGTCGTAACTTTCGGTTGATTCCGGGTGGATCCGACAGGTAAAGTACGGGATCACCCAACGATCGAAACTTAACTCCGGCATAGCGTGTTGGTAAAAAACCGCTTCCCCAAAGCCGATCGTAGAGAGGTTGATCGCCCGTCCCCGAGATCATTGCGACGAACGCTGGCAAATCGCTCGTTTCGCTACCCAAACCATAAGACAGCCAAGCGCCCAAACTGGGGCGTCCCGCCAATTGCGCGCCTGTTTGCATGAAGGTGATGGCTGGATCATGATTAATGGCTTCGGTATGCATCGATCGAATGAAACACAAATCATCCACAATCTTACTGGTATGCGGAAGTAGATCGCTGAGCCAAGCTCCACTCTTGCCTCGCTGTTCAAAGCGAAATTGTGTGGGGCACAGTGGAAAACTAGCCTGCGTACTGGTCATCCCGGTAAGACGTTGTCCCTGTCGAACCGAGTCGGGCAATTCCGCCCCGCGCCGAGTTGCAAGGTTGGGTTTGTAGTCAAAGAGATCTAGCTGCGAGGGCGCTCCCGACTGAAAAAGATAAATGATACGTTTTGCCTTAGCTGAAAAATTCGGAAAGGCGGGTTTCTCTTCCTGTGCAACAACGAAACCGGATTCCTTCAGCAGCGATACGAGCGCCGCCAATCCAGCCGCTTGAGCCCCGCGCTGAAAAAAATGACGTCGCGTTAATTGCACCGCAATTTCATCGACAAGCATAGTATTCTCTTAAACTTTCGATAACTAATCCGGAATCATCCATTAATCGAGGCTTTGACTTAAATTTGAAGTTACATTTCTCATGTCGTGTGCCACTGGCTCTGCCAGCGAACTTTATTCACAGTCAACCCTTCGGCACACTGGCAGAGCCAATGGCTCACTGAAATAAATATCCTAGCCCTATTCTTTAGTAACGACCTCATCGAGATTGAGCATGAGACTGGTGACGGTGGTTAGTGCGGCCAGTTCTGTTGCGTCTAGCGTCTCGTTGGCGGGGAATTCACCGACGCTGATCAATTGCTTGGCGGCCTCTGGGGCAGCTTCAAACTCACGCAAGCTCTGATCGTAACGTCGATCCAAAATATGCAGCTCTGCGGGACTTGGCGGACGCGATGTTACAAGTTGAAAAGCTCTTGAAATTCGTTCATTCGTAGGATAGTCAGCGATCATTCGCTGGGCGATCACCCGAGCTGATTCAACAAAGGTAGTGTCGTTCAACATAGCTAGCGCCTGTAAGGGAGTGTTGGTGCGAGTCCGTTGAACGATGCAAGCTTCACGCGATGTGGCATCCATTGTTATCATAGTGGGCGGAGCGACCGTCCGTTTCCAATAGGTGTAGAGGCTGCGGCGGTACAGTTCCGCACCGTGTGATTGCTGGTACTCGGTGTCCGTTGCAATCTCTTGCCAAAGACCCTCAGGCTGATAAGGCTTGACCGAGGGTCCGCCAATTCTTGATGTCAATAACTCGGCGACAGCGAGGGCCTGGTCGCGAATCGCTTCGGCGGTCATTCGTCTTCGCGGCCCCCGAGCCAACAGTCTGTTTTCGGGATCGATCTGCAAGTTCTCTTGGCTCAACTCGGATGATTGACGATAGGTTGCGCTGCTAACAATCACTCGCTGCATTGCCTTGATATCCCAACCGCTACGAATGAACTCGGCGGCCAACCAATCGAGCAATTCAGGATGGCTCGGTAG
>JAYVHC010000715.1:0-4020 GCA_043771575.1 Planctomycetia bacterium | reverse complement strand
GTCTTTCGCAGATACTCGATTCGACTGCTGCATCTGGCAAACGATCGTTTAGGTAAGGATGTACGCGGCAAGCTCTCGCCGGAAGATGTGGTGCAATCAGCCTTCAAAAGTTTCTTTCGCAGGCTCAAAGACTTTCGGCTGGAGCGTGATGGCGCTGACGCGATCTGGGGATTGCTGTCGATCATCACCATTCGAAAGTGTAAAAAGTGGGACGCGTTTTATCGTTGCGATAAACGAGCAGTGAAGCGCGAAAGACCGGATGACTCGCGTCTTGCTGGACAAGTCAGGCACACCTCCACCGAACCTGGCCCGGAGGACGCACTGATTGTAGAAGAATTACTCGAAAAGCTCTTCAACGAATTTGAACCGCGGCAGCAGCAGATGATTCTACTGCGGATTGACGGTTGTTCCTTAGATGAAATTGCTGTCCAGTGTCAGAGTAGTTGCCGAACCGTGGCTCGTACCATCGCAACCGCCAAACGGTTGCTCGCAGAATTTCTGCTCGATGGTCAATAGTGGCTTGCGATCGTGATGTGACAATACTCCATCCCGATGCCCCAAGTAAAGGCACGGATTGAACAACCTTCTTAGCTTGGCATGCGTTTTCTAAGAGCCGCTTCGTGATGCCGAACATGGCCGGCTAAGATGTAGGCCAAACCTCGGACCGTGACGCGAGCCTCACTGGCGATTCCCCATCGATCCCACGCAACCGGGGGAAGACTTTTGAGCACAATCAAATTCGCTTGCCGCAGGCAGGCGAACTCAGTGATGACATCCGCGAGCGAACAATTCAGTTCGAGCGTCTTGTCGGCGTAAGGGTTTTCTGAAAATCCCGCCAGTGGTGTTTGATCACCTCGGGCGATGCGCAGCAAACGATATCCAAATATGCGTTCGGCATCCGCAATGTGATGCAGCGCTTGGCGCAGTTCCCAAGTGTAGGGCGGATGCACGGAGTGTGCTGCGGATTCCGGGAAGGTGCGCCACCAAGCCACGGTTGTATCTAACTGATCTTGAAGTACCGGTAACACATCTTCTTCAGTTACAAGTGCCACATAACCGGCGGCTTGAGGTGAATAATCGTTGGGAGTTGGTCGCATATCAGTTACTCTCGGTTTGATTTTGATAGATTCAATAGTGCGATACTTCTCGGTCAATGCCACCAAGTAATAGTGCGTGCCAGTTTATCAAGGATACTTCCGGTTTTGCTAAGGTTCAGCCCCTTTTTAAACAGAGCCTAGTTGGACAGCGGCTTCGCACTATGTAGAACGATTGTCCCCAATCGTCTCGGAAAGCTCGCTATTGTAGAACGATTGTCCCCAATCGTTCGGAAAGCTCGCTGGCTCAATTGAACGTTTTCATCCGTTGGAAAAATGCGAGTTGACTTCGGTCCGTTGCCCTTCGGCAAAACGATTGGGACAATCGTTCTACACTTTTTATCAGCCCACCTCCCTTCCCGCTTCTGCCGCCAGAAGCCGATCATTGTGTTATTGTGCATGACGGCCAATGCCTACACTTGAAGGCTGGCAGAATCCATCTTAATTTGACATCACTGGTGGGTTTCGATAGATTTACGCGATGATAAAAGCAAATGGATCAACCCAGAAACGGGTGGCCGTTTTTGCGGAGTTTTGCCAATCTTTTTCAACTCTAGGACAACGCGATGCGGTTGCAGCTTCGATGCATGTTTTTAAGCGCATTCCTGGTGATCCTAGCAACGAGCCAATCCATTGCGCAAAACGATCCACCACCAGCGAATTTTGACGCGGCGCAAGTGCTGCCGCTCTATTCGGGAGTCCCCGCGGGATCGGAGAAATGGGACTATGCGGAAATTGTGCTCGCGGGCAAGACAGGCCCGCAGGTTAAGAATGTGGTCAAACCGGTGCTCCTTTATTTTCCAGCGGCCCAGTCTGTTGGAACTGCGATGATCGTCGCGCCCGGCGGTGGAAATCGCACATTGATGATGAGCTACGAAGGCGTCGATATCGCCAAAAAGCTCAATGATGTTGGCGTTGACGCGTTTGTTCTAAAATATCGGTTGATCTACACCGGGCCTGACGCGGACAACAAGGAGCCCGCGACGACAGGACCGCAGGCTGGGCAAAATGTTCGCGAGCTGTCTGGATTGGATGGCCGTCGATCCGTCGAACTACTGAGAGAGCGAGCTGCGGAATTTCATATCGAGCCCAACCGTATCGGCATGATTGGGTTTTCGGCGGGTGGGGGGCCAATTCGTGCAGCCATGGAAGGACCATCCGCGACACGTCCCAATTTTGCTGCGCTGATCTACGCGGCCAGAAGCGATGGAGTCGCGACGGTTCCGGAGGGCGCTCCGCCCCTGTTTCTTGCCGTCTCGGCCGATGATCGCAACACAGAGGGTTCAGTAAACACTTTTCTCGCATGGCGTGCCGCCAATGTTCCTGCCGAGCTTCACGTTTTTCAAATGGGAGCCCACGGCTTTGTCAACAAAAGTGGTGGGGCAGATCACTTTATGGAACGCGTCACGGAATGGATAAAGGTCAACGGCTGGTTGAATGCCCGTCGATAAATGGGCTTGCGATAGGCGAATTGAGCCCACCGTCAAATCGCAAGAGTCGAATTCGCGGATACGGTGGCGCGAGCCTTTCGAAAAGCGACTGATTGAAACCAGCCCAAACTTGGGGCGGAGACTGCAGGACGTTGGACTTCAGTATTGATTTCATCGTGCGTAGTGCCACTAATTCAGACTCGAAAATGGCTCGTTCGAGGGTTTTACATTGAGACTATAGCAGTCCGTTCAACCGTCGTCATTCGAAGTGCTGAGTTTCAAACGCAAGCTGGAAGTTTACGCCACTAGTCGCTTGTCGAGCAGCGATCGATAACGACTTGCGCAGCGCTGGGGCTTAGCCAGCGCAGATACGCTAATGCAACGTCAACATGCAGTTCGCCAGCGAGCAGCGATTGTTCGACGTGCTGCTGGGCAGCTTGCACACTGCGTAGGGCTTTCATGAACAGCGACAAGTCCGCACCGCAGCGGCGACATTCGGATTGATACATTTGCTTCGCGCGACATATTGGGCACGTAAGTTCATTTTCGACCGACATAGACACCTGTGACTAAGCGATATAAAACAGCAGGTCATCCAATTCGGCTTGCAGACCGGCGAGCAGCTCTAGGTCATTGTCTGCAGTGGCTTGATCGATCAAGCCGATTAGCCGATCCATGTCAGCAGCATCGTCCTCTGAAATCGATGGTCGCAATTCTCGGGCTTTGGCAACCAACTGGCTTAGTGGCGATTGCGGTGATTCGGCATGATCAAATCGCCGATTTACATTCGACTCCGCATTATTCTCCGTCGAGATGTGGTCGGCCTCAATCGTTTCGCCGCTGAAGCGCTCGAAGCCCTCGGCGCCTTCGAACATGGAACTCAATCTCGCTTCGGCGACTTGCATGTAGTCCTTGCCGGTTTGCGACAAGGCGTTGTTAATCTTGAGTGTCTTGGACAATCCGGTTTGTCGCTCAATACCGGTGACTTTTAAGATACCATCGAGCGTCAATTCGAATCGCACCAAGATCTTGCCATCCGATTTGTCCGAGGCGTTGAGCCCTTCGAGCAAGAAGCGACCGATCGAGCGGTTGCGATTGAGCTGGCTGCTTTCGCCCTGCAGAACATGTAAGTCTGCTTTCGATTGATTGGGTGACATCGTAAAAAAGACTTCTTCGTACTTGGCAGGTAGCGGCGAATTGCGGCGCAGAATCGGGCAGTAGATCAACTCGAGCGAAAATGGATTTCCTGATGCAATTTCCAAGCCCAAGGTGTGTGTGGCTACATCGATGAGTACCGGGCCTACAGTTTGACCGGATTGCATCGCGGCTTGAGTAGCCGCGCCGAGCGCAACGGCTAAGTCGGGATTCACCGACCACTGCGGATCGCGTTGGAATTCTTCTCGCAAGCGACGTTGAACCAGCGGAGTACGCGTCGATCCCCCAACCAAGATCAATTCATCGAGTTGACTGGTGGCGAGGCCCGAGTCACGGATGGC
>JAYVHC010000714.1:0-2308 GCA_043771575.1 Planctomycetia bacterium | reverse complement strand
TGGGGACTAGCGAGCGTCGTTTGAACCTTGCGATTCGGCGACTTTTCCAGTTCGAAATAGAAACGATGGAAATCCATGCCTTCGACTAACTGACCGAGCGCCTCGGGTTCGAAACAAGTCAGGCTGGGATCGCACAGTTCGCTGTATGCGGCCCAGTCGCCGACCACGATGCTCTTCAAAAGACATTCGGTCAAATTCAGCAGCGTATCTTTGTCACTCATGATTTCGCGCGCGTGCGTCGCTTTCGTTTCGAGGCTAATTCAACTTTAAATTTCGGATGGCCTGATAGCGTGACGACTTGTTGCCCCCATTGCAAGATGAGGGCCTCCGCCGAATTAAAGCTGCAGTCGCTTTCGTCGCTGAATGTCATTTCACCGATATCAGGCGGCACAGGATCGGCTTCACCATTAGTCGAAGAGTCTGCCAGGCTGTTACTCGGAAAAATCGGCGTTCCGAAGGTGATCGCAACATGGGCTGGCATAATCAGCGGACTCCAAACCTCACGACGATAGGGGCTCCCCGCAATGTACAGCGGCACAATCGGCACTCCGGCCCGTTCAGCCACCACGGCTGCGCCGCTGCGTATCGAAACCATCGGGGTGGTAGTGTGGTTCAATCGTCCCTCGGGAAACATGCCCACTAGACGCCCGGTTTTTGTTAAGCGAATGGCCGTTTTTGTGGCCGCAGTGTCCATGCCGCTGCGGTTGGTTGGAATCGCTTGCGCCCACCGCAGGAACACTCCAAACACTGGGTGCTCGCAATACTCACGCGCAACCATCCAATGCACACGCCGCCGCGCAGCCAACTGCACAAAGCATGGATCCACACTGCTGCGATGGTTAGCGACCAGCAACGCACCGGACTTTAGCTCGGGCGGCGCTTGATTCGTAAAATGGACTCGCCACAGTAAGCGTCCCATCAAATATGTCGGCAAGTAAAGCGCCGACTCCCAAAAATCGTAGTCGCTCGTTCGCGCCAACAGCAGAACGTAAGCAACCATTCCGATGACAAGGATCGACAGCCATATGGCGGCGCACATTAGGCTGGTATCGAATTCCATCGAGTCAATTCCTAAGGAAGTTCATGCTGGAAGAACCGGTTCCAATTGATCGGAGAACCATTTTGCCAATTGCTCAGCCATAACGGAGAGCTGGCTCTCAGGATTTACCACCCATGGTTCGAGTTCCTTCAGCCCCCGAAACCAAATCTCTTGTCGGCGAGCGAATTGGCGCGTGTGAGCTTTGATTTTGTCAGTAGTTTCTGAGACCGGCAACTCGCCCTGGATCTGCTGGAGCATTTCCCGATAGCCAACCGCCTGTACCGCGGTGTGACCAAGGCTGCCATGCCTGCGTAGCAATTCTTCCACTTCGGCTAGCAAGCCGTCGGCCAACATGCGTTCCACACGCGTGTTAATGCGCTCGTGCAACCAAGCTCGATCCAGTCTTAGAACTGCCACCGGTGCAAACTGGCGGGGTGCGGGATTTTCAAACTGTTCTTGCCAATGACTCAGAGGTCGCCCAGTCACACGGGCTACTTCCAAACCTCGAATCATCCGCCGCGAGTCATGCAGGTGCAAGCGATGAGCGAGCAGTGGATCGACTTGTGCCAGCCGAGCCTTGAGTGCTTCAGCGCCGTATACCTTGAGATCCTCGTTGATCGAGTTTCGAAACTCCCAATCTGCGGGGGGCCCAATAAACAGCCCTCGCAGCAGGCACTTCAAATAAAGTGGCGTTCCGCCGGCGACCAGCACGCGTTTGCCGCGTCCCTGGATTTCCGCGGCACATTTGTGAGCCGCCGCCACATAACACGAAACGCTAAAAGAATCCGTGGGCTCGGCGATATCGATCAAATGATGTTGGACCATCTGCTGCTGTGCCCGCGAAGGTTTGGCAGTACCGATGTCCATGCCGCGATAAACGGCCATCGAATCTAGCGACAGAATCTCCGCGTCCAGCAGTTTCGCCAATTCAATCGCCAGCGGCGTCTTACCGCTACAGGTGGGCCCAGTCAAATAGTAGCAACCCAAGAGCGGCGGCTTGGTCCATTCGGCAGCAGTGGTCATCGGATCGAAGTTCATGAATTTTCGGATAACAGCGGCGGTGTTGTCGTCGAGCTGCCGAGGGATCGGTATGATTGGCGATTCAGCTTGCTGGAATTATGATACGTCGACCGGAAATTGGTAACCCAGGCTTACCAACTCATTTACGAATCCTTTGACAATTGCCAACCGCGTGACCGAACCAACTTCCCAAATTCCGGCCTCCGCTGAGTCAGCTTCCGATACGCTTGATCGCCTGATGCGACAGGT
>JAYVHC010000713.1:0-5210 GCA_043771575.1 Planctomycetia bacterium | reverse complement strand
GCAAACGACGATGGCTGTTAAACAAAGGCAAGAGATTAAAAGCCACTTTGTTTTCATGTTCGCCTCTAAACAGTTGGAGTTTTCCTACACTGAAGCTCTATTTCGACATCGTTCTTCGCAGCCGCTAATTCAGAATCGGAATCTAAGAGTTTATCGATTTTCCTGCATGAGTGTAACACAGTTGAGTGGTCGCGACCTCCAAAATATTCGCCGATGTGCTGTAAACTGAGGGTTGTCATGCGCCGCGACAGCAAGATCGCAAGTGACCGAGCGCGAACAACTTTGGATTGTCGGGTCGAACCGCGCAGTTCGTTAAGCTTAATGCCAAGTCGCCTACCAACGGCTTTGGCGATGGATGCAACGGTTGGAACGGTTCCGCTGGAAACTTGTTCCGCGATGCTGGCCAGCACGTTTTTGTCGACAAATCCACTGATCTTTCGATGTTGGCTGGCCAAATTTACCAAGGCATCGAGATCGCGAGCGTTGAGCGGCGAAGCTTGTAGTCGAGCAAATAGGATCAATTCGGCGAGCGGCAATTCGGGATCGATACGCTTAACAAGCAGTCGCAAGATATCCTCAGCAGTTTTAGAACTTGGTGGATGTAACTCGATTGAGTAACCCGCGACTAAGCGACTCGCCAAGGCTGGTAGTACTCCAGACTCAGGTGCCGGTAAACGCGAGAGGCAAATGATCACGGGTCGATTCTCAGCCGCTAACGCGTCAAACGTTGAAATTAATTCTTCCTGCGCCGCACTTTTTGAAAATATAAACTCCAAATCGTCAATCACCAACAATTTGCAACGACGATGGCGGTTTCGAAAGTGTTCGACATCATCGATCTCAATTGCAGCTTCGTAATCCCGACAAAATCCTTCGCCAGTTGTGAAGTGCAAAGGCCGAGCGCTGGTCAATCGCGACCATTGCACCGCGAGAGTAACCGCTAGACAGGATTTGCCGACACCATTGTTGCCAAACAGCAAAACAGGCGACAACTTGGACAACTCACGGATTTGCGGTTCTGCAAAGAGATACTCCAGTGAATGGTTTTCTGGACCCACACAAAACGAAGGCAAAACCCATCCACGTTCGTCCGTAGTCGTCTGGAGACGACGAACCGAAGCGGGCTGTTCAAGCGTGATTAACGTAATCGAAGTGGCCACAGACGGCGATCTTGATTGAATGAGCAATCGTCCAAAAATCCGAATTAAAAAAACTAAGTCGAAAATCCATTCTAATGTCCCGGACCGAGCGGCATGACCGAAAAAGCAGCGACAATCGGGCGAAACCGATAGTTGTTACGTCATAGTCGACTACTAGCCACGCAGCTTGCGGACAGTACGGACCACACGCCGGACCCCTTCGTCTAGTTCGTCGTCCGTGGTCATTCGGGAGAAACTGAATCGTACAGCAGAACGCACTGTTTCTTTCGGCAACTGCATTGCTTGAAGCACATGTGATGGCCGGCCGCTGCCGCTCGCGCAGGCCGAACCGGTGCTACAGGCGATTCCCGCCATGTCCAAAGCCATCAAAAGAGCTTGGCGGTCGACACCGTGGAAAGCGATATTGGACGTATGGGGTAAGCGCGCAGTGTGCCGCGAAACAACTTCGATGTTCGGCAGTTGCTCATCTAAAGACAGTTCAAAAAGGTCGCGAACTCGCGCCAGTCGCTCGTAATTGCCCCTAGATTGGGCGTCCAACGTCCGCTTGAGTGCCAATGCAAAACCGTCGGCCAAAACAACCGGCTCAGTACCAGGCCGGATCGCCAACTGTTGTCCGCCACCGAACAGCAATGGTTGAACACTCAAACCATGCCGTACGACCAGAGCTCCCACGCCCGCCGGACCATGCAGCTTATGCGCTGAGAGGGAAACGGCATCAACACCCGAATCTCGCATCGAAAACGGAATCTTGCCGACAGCTTGAACAATGTCGCTGTGAACGATGGCGCCAAAGCGATGGCAAATACGACAGATAGCCGCTAGGTCCTGCAATACGCCGGTTTCGTTGTTCCCTAGCATAATGCTAACCAACCCAACCCGGTCGGCTTTGGCATTCGCGATCGTCAGCCATTCTTCAAGCATTTCCAGGCGAACTCGGCCTAAATTATCGACGGGCAGGATCTGAACACGTGGCGACCATTCGGCTGCCGCTTCTAGGACGCTAGGATGCTCGATGCCGCTGATGATTGTGTTCGTCAAGTTCGCGGCTGGCTGATAATCGTTTTCAAGTGATGAACGACAAAGCCCGGCAATTGCCAAGTTGTTCGCTTCTGTACCGCCGCTGGTAAGGATGACTTGAGCGGTTTCCATCCCCACTGCCGGGGCGTCAATCAGTTGCAACAAATCCGCTTTGGCTTGCTCAAGCACTTTCAAGGCAGCTCGCCCAGGACGATGTTGGCTTGCAGAATTTGCCAAATTAAGCGTGTACAACTCCTGCATCCTATGCACAACCGCACGGTCGATTGCCGTTGTCGCATTATTGTCAAAATACAAAGTGTCCACCAGGTTCAGTCTCGGAAATTAAAAGTGCTCCGAAAAGTTAGCTATTGGCTAATCGCGTATTTGCTGAGCGTCGTTTTTGCCAGCGACAACTCGTCAGCCTTCTCGTCGATTTGCAACTTCTCGGTGTGAGCTTCCAAGATGGCACGCATCTGTTCGTCAATCGTAGTTTTGAATTCTGTGTCAGTTAAATCGACCGTGGCTAACTCCATGATCTTGGGCAATTCATGATACAGTCCCAAATCAACCAAGTCGCGCACTGCGGGCCACAGGATATTAGCCTTAGCAGTATTCTCGGTGTTCCAGGTGGGCCATATTTGATCGACGGTAGAGTGATCGAAGTAGCTGTGCAGCACGTTGGCAGGCCCTTCGGTCAATACCGTCCCACTTCGCAGGTTCACCAGATCCCATCGCGCAGGCGTACTGCTCGGCCCGCTGAAATAGGAATTTGGGAAAGCTGCCGAGCTAGTTAATGAAGCCGGTTGTTCGCGAAGGATGCCGGTCAATTGCCGACCGCTGAACGGATCGCGACGATACCAGAAAGTTCGTACAGTCCATGAACCGGTATCGAATTCTGAGCCCGTCACAACGGTCGCTTGCAGATAGCCGAAAAACAAGGCGACGAAAACACCGGTGCCAACGAAGGCCAGCGGCAGGATAAATGGCCGAAATCGGGAAGTCCGTTTCGCCGGAGGTGGTGTGCTAGCTTTGGTTGAGGCAGACATGTTGTAGGAAAATCGTTAGTGTACCATCAGACTTAGCGTGCTATAAAAGGCATTCTCGCGCAGGGACACGGCTCCAGCGCGCTGGCTGACGAACAAGGATGTTGGAGTATTTAGGAGCGAGTCTTGATCAATCGTAGCGCTAGAAACTCTCAGAAAATACTGAGCTTGACTCCAAGTGGTCGCACAAAGTACTGGATTTTTATACACTGTTCGACCACTGTTCGCACCTCGGAGAGGTCGCTTGCTGCTGAAATCGCAAGCGAAGATCTAAGTCCAGCTGAAAAGCAGCGGCGAATTGAAGCAGTGCTGTTTCTTTCGAGAGAAGCGGTGAGTAGCAGAAAATTGGCGAAATTGGCTGGGTTGGCGGACGCCACCGAAGCGCGTACACTGGTCCGCCAGCTAAATCAGCAATATGAAGAAGATGGTCGCGTTTTTCGAATTGAAGAAGTAGCAGGCGGGCTGTCGATGCTCACCCGCCCGCAGTTTGCTCCCTGGTTACGACGCCTAGCACATCTGCCAAGAGTGACTAAGTTATCGCAATCGGCTATGGAGACACTGGCGGTGGTGGCCTATCGACAACCTGTTTTGCGGGCTGATATTGAAGCCATACGTGGCGTTGGCTGTAGCGAAGTTTTGAAACAACTCATGGAAACGGAATTAGTTAGAATCAGCGGTCGAAGTGAAGAATTGGGCCGTCCCTACCTTTACGGAACCACTAACCGTTTTTTACAAATATTCGGATTGCGAAGTGCCGATCGATTACCCCGAGCAGAGTGGGTGAACGAAGTCCGGTTAACTTCGCAAGCCACTGACAGAAACCTTGAATCTTCGTTTGAACATGACCCAGGACAAGCTCAGAAGCAAAGGAGTCCACTGTGAAGATGAGCTTTTCGGCGACAGCATTATTTACCCCCTCCATCGATGAACTACGCGATACAATTTTGACTTCGCAAAGAGTGCGCGCTGAAATCGATGATGACGACGACTTCGATGACGACGATGATGATGTCGCGGATGATGACGACGACTTCGAAGACGACGACGAATTAGAGGAAGACGACGAAGCGGAAGCTGAAGTAGAAGGTGAAGAACTCGCCGACGACGAAGTAGAAGAACTCGAAGAAGAACTTGAGGATGAAGAAGAGGATGACTGGGAAGAGGTCGACGACGAAGACGACGAAGATTGGGACGACGAAGACGACGATGACGATGACGACGATTGGGAAGAGGATGACGATGAAGAGGAAGATTGGGACTGAGCCCAGCTTCGCCTAAGTCACTGCAACCCAGCGTTTGCAATTTGCCTAATTCTCTCATTATCATTAAGCCAGCTCTCGCGCCGCGAGCGCTGGCTTGCTTGTTTCACGGAGGGTGGCACGCCCCTGAGTCTGCGAAGGGCGTGGCGAATTACACACCAACCACGCCCTTCTAAGATTCAGGGGTGTGCCACCCAAAACAATCAACAAAGGCGCCACCTATGCTGCCTGGTGTCACCGTCACCTGCTTTCTGCTCAGTTACTTGATAGCATTGCTGCTGGAACTGAGCCGTTTGGCGATCCGTTTTCCTGGCCGCAATGTGATCCTGATCGGCATGCTTGGACTCGGCTGGATCGCGCACACCTTGTTTCTAATGAATCAGTTGAGCGCTAGCGCGGGCGGGGAAGCCTCGCCTCAGTGGCTGTCAAGTTGGTTTCAATGGGCGATTCTCGGTGCCTGGGGCCTAGCTGGTACTTATCTGTTTCTGCTGATTCGCAATCCACAGTCCGCGATAGGCGCCTTCTTGTCGCCACCCATTCTGGCTTTGATTTTCCTGGCGATGATGGTCCGCAATGCGCCTCCGTTCTCGCCGGAAACGACGGCGGGCGTGTGGCGATCCATTCATGGCGTGAGTCTGCTGATAGGTACGATGTTCATCTGTTTTGGAGTCGCGTTTGGGGCGATGTACCTCGTTCAATCACGTCGACTTAAATCGAAGCGTCGACCATCG
>JAYVHC010000712.1:0-3696 GCA_043771575.1 Planctomycetia bacterium | reverse complement strand
GTTCATCGTTGAGCGGAATCTTGTCCCGGAACACTTCAATGTCGCTTGGCAACCGATGCTCCAAACGAAAAATCTCAGCCGAATCGACGCCATAGCGGTGCTTCAAATGCTTGATCATCGAATCTCGCACCAATTCAAAGCGGGCTCTTTCGGCGCGCCACGCACTCAAAAGTTCCTTATTCGGCGCGCTGGCTTCATCTTGTTCGGTGATGGCATCAACATGTAATTGATGAAGAAACTCGGCTAACATGAAGTGCCGATGGTAGAGCAAACGCGGCCATTGAGTGCGCCGATCAGGCAATCTCAATCGACTCTGATCACCATTGGCGGACTTCAGATTGCACTCCAGTAAGTGGCTTGGGCCGGGATTGGGAGCGAAGAAGAAATAGCCGTGGTTTAGATAACCAAATTCGACGTAGGGTGCCAGGTTCTTACGAATCGGCGATGCGGCCGGCGATACAGCGTTGGCTCCGCGCGTAAAAAGTGCGAACGGTTCAGCGATAACGGCGAGAAGGTGAAATACGAGAATTAAGCTAATTGAAAGCTTAAATTTTGCGCTCAGAGCAATGCTTCCGGGCGTAGAGTCGGCAGATTCGATGACGCGTTTGGCCATTTAAGTTCTACGGAGCGTGAGGCGATGGGTTAGCACAGGCGACTATAGTAAACGAAAAACCCTCGCCGATGAAGAACCAGCGAGGGCTTCGTGAGTTTTCGCTTACGCGCACCGAATCGGTAAGCCGATTATTTAGCAGCCAAACGGTTCGCATCGTCAAAATCGAAGCTCAGCTCCAACTTGTCGCCAGCAATCAATCGGATCGATTGGGTCTTAACTTGCTCGCCAACTTTGACTTGGATCACGTAGTCATCCCACACGTCGCCAGCTTGCAATTGACTCGTCTTGAAAACACGCGTGGTGCCTTTGACCTGAGTTTGATTGCCCGCTAGCGTGACTTCTGCGTTTTCTGGAACATTCAACACAACGGCCGTGTCGACTTTCGCGTCAGCTTTAGGAGCCGCCTTCATGGCAAAGCGTACATTCTCTTGTGCACCCGCCGTTACAACAATACTTTGAGTATCGGTAACAATCGTACCGTTGTCATCGAGTTCAGCGCGGACATCAAAGCGATAGGACTTGCCAGCTTCCAGGCCACGGCTAACGAATTGACGCACTTCGCCAGTGCTCGTGGTCAAACGATCGTTGACGTACAGCTTAGCTGATTCCGGAACGGATACGTTGAGCTTTACGGAGTCATCTGCGCGGCTGTTTGATACCAATGCAGATGCAGTCACTGGCGATGTCGTCGAGGTGCCATGGTAAACTGAATTAAGACCTACAGAGCCGCCAACGCTTCCGTAGCCCGAGTGCATCACTGAGCCTGTGCTGCCGTAACCTGTTGAGCCTGTGCTGCCGTAGCCAACCGAGCCAGTGCTACCGAAACTCATCGAGCCGCTACTTCCGCCGCCCGTCGAACTGTATCCGCTGTAGTAGCCGCCAGAAGATCCACCAGAAGATCCATAGCCAGCATATCCCCCGCTCGATCCGCCACTGCTACCATAGGAAGCGCGGCGAGCATGCTTGGCGGCAATATGGGAATGGATCTGAGTATGTAGACGACTGAGAAGACCAGGACGGCCAGAACTGCCACCGGAGCTGGCTCCACCGCTTGATCCGCCACTCGAACCATAGGAAGCGACGTAGCTACCACCGCTGCTGCCGTAGCCTGAGTAGCTAGTGCCGCCGCTGCTGCCATAACCTCCGGAACTGCCCAAACCCGCGCCGCCACTGCTGCCGCCGTTCGGACCACCAAACAAGCCACCGTGGCTACCAAAGCCAGCGTTTGCTGAGTTGCCGACAACCGCGCCGAGCAGAACTGCGATTGCAAGCCGAATCATTGTGTACTTCATGTCACTTCTCCACACGACCGAGGTTGACCAATCAAAACCTGCATCACCAGCAGATGCGTTAAACCGATTCCATAGCATACCCGCATTGTGGTAGGGTTCAAGCAGTCTAGGTAGAATTTTCCTATTGCGCAAAACGGGGGATGCAGTTAAAATGTAGCTTAGTTTGGCAAGCTGTGAAATTAACTTTAGATTTTGTGAGACAAGTAAGTTGGGCTGAGCCGCAGAGTTCATTTTGGCAGGCAGCCAAAAAATTTCTTAGTCAGCAACCTTCAATGAAATCGCATCGTACGATACGGTTCCCGTCGCCCCAAACAGACCGATCGATACGATCGCTTCTCGCGCTCGGCTGGGCACTCGAATCACCCGCTCATGCTGTTTCCAGGCTTGTGTACCACGAAATGGCCCCAGCCATTGAGTTTCGAGCAAGTTACGTTGGTCATCGAAGAACCGTACCGATACGGCAGGCAACTCGGTTGCGTCCAAACCCGCTTTAACATCTGCGGTTTTTACGGAGGCTGATAAACTGATGCGAGGCACTTTACGCCCGTCGAGCGCAACGCCTTGCAATAGGTTGGTCGGTCTGCCTTGCCGATCGTTTTCAAAAGAAACGAAGTGTTTTCCCTTGGGTGCTTTCTCATCGGATTCCCAAGTTAGACCTCGTTGGTAATACCAGCCGGGCATATGCCCATTTTCCAATGGTTTTTCTTCGAAATCGCCATTAACCAGCTGCGGCTTGCTAGGATCTGCTTGGACTTTGCGATTGTCTTCCGCTTCGCCCGTCATCGGGACGAACAGCGTTGGACGGAGCGCCTCTTTTTCCAGTTTTCCATCGCGTTTTCGCATTAAATAGAGCATCTGCTGATAACGCTCGCCGACAGGAATCACAATTAAACCGTCTGGAGCCAATTGATCGATCAGGGGCTGTGGAACGTCCTCAGGACTACAAGTAACGATGATGCGGTCAAACGGTGCGTGTTCTGCCCAGCCCAGGAATCCATCACCCACTTTGGTAAAAACATTTTTGTAGCCGAGCGAATTGAGAACTTTTTTCGCGTGATTGCCCAATTCCGGTACAATTTCGATTGAATAGACTGCTTTAACTAGCGGGCTCAGCACAGCGGCCTGATAACCGCTGCCAGTCCCAATTTCCAAGACTTTGTGCTCAGGCTTGGTCTTTAATTCCTGAGTCATGATCGCCACGATGTACGGACTGCTGATCGTCTGCGAAGAACCGATGGGTAAGGCGCGATCGTAGTAGGCTTCCGCACGCTGGCTGGGCGCCACAAATTCGTGGCGTGGCGTGTTGCGAATGGCGCTCAGTACCGCTGCATCCGTGACACCGCCTGGAATCAGTATCTCGTTAATGAGTTGTTCCCGAGCTGCTTCAAAGCCATTGAAAGGCGGCAAGCCAACCTGCGCCAAGCCAAGATTTGCCAACATAAGCCCCACAGCGAGTGAGTTCGTTAAAACTGTTACAATTGACCGCAGCATCAGATTTCGCCTTGATTTCTTAAGATCAGTCGTTGAATTCCATTCTAGCACTATTTCTTCGCGCTGCGCTTTTTTCGGCTCAACATTGCACAATCGTTAAAGCGTGCATTTCGGCGGCGCGACGCAATGGGTTTGGCTCTAATACATGAGTTGTGAGATATCACAGGTTGACAGGCTGCCGAATATCTTCACTGCGGCAAGGATTGACCGCTTGAAAAAAGTCATACTCTAAGCGAATGGATTCGCGATGCGCACATTCAATTTTCTCTGCGTTTGCGTTTGTCTCTGTGGCACTTTGGC
>JAYVHC010000711.1:0-2889 GCA_043771575.1 Planctomycetia bacterium | reverse complement strand
AGCTGCCACCCAAGATACAGAAGAGCCTGGTTTGCGGGTTGCTGCGCTGCTCGCACTTGCTCAGATTCAACCATCGGTTGCGATGCCACGTATCACGGCCTTCACTAATGAGTCATTGCGCGAACTACGTGTCGGCGCCGCCTTCGCCAAGCACTTGACTGGTCTGACTGTGGAGGGCTTTCATGACCTTGTCGCACTCAGCGAATACTCGAACAACCGGATTATCGAAGAAACGCTGGCCGACTTCGGCCCGGTAGTTTGGCCGCTGTTACTCGATACGATACGCGACACGCGGGCAGCCGACGAACAACGCTTGACTTGCATGCGCGTCGCTTCGCAGTTGCATCCAACCGACTGGACACCCTTGCTTGATTCGCTGTCCAACGAGCGATTAGGACAAGATTTTTTTGAGTCGATTCTGGCGGGTTGGGACTTCGATGACAACTTGCTGCCGCAGTTGATGCTGGCGCTGCAGAACGAACAATTGCCGACGGGCGCAAGAGCCAGAATGCTTCAGTTGGCAGACTACATTACGTCTGACTTGGGCGCTGGCGACGACTACGAGCAATGGCAGGGATCGTTTGCAATCTCGCGGCGGGTTGAAGAGACACAGGCTGGTGAACATCCTGCGATGGCAGCCATGGCGGCACCTTCTGCACCGCGCCAGAGCAAGCCAGCCATGCCTGAAGCGGGGAACCAAACGCTACCGGAAGAACCACCTCAGATTCCCGACCTTCAGTTGGGCCATACGGCTTCGCCACTAGCGGCGGTGGATGATCATAGGGTCAAAGTCTACTATGGCACCAATCGACAACCCACCCACACGGGCGCTACGGGAACGGGTTTGGAACACAAGCCTACACCCGGATATGGTGCCGCGATGGGATTGGCAATCGCAGCGATGGCGACTTGCTGCTTCGGTTTTCTTCGAAGAAAGTCACCCAAATACACGCTCGCTGCCGTTACCGGCTTGGCCGCTGTCACGACCCTGGCCGTTCAGACCGTGCGATTCACTGACTCGCAGGTGATCGAAGTTGAGAATGTCGAATATGGAACACACCTGAGCGAAACGGTAGAAATGGGAGTCTGCGAAGTCACGATTCCCGATGCGCATCGCACTGGCGAACTGGAGTCTCCGTCGATGCTCCTGCGTCTGGAATTAACCGAAGACCCCACTAAGCACATCATTCTGAAAAGCGTTCATCGACTCGATCCCGATGCGTTTTTTGACGACATGCATCAAGAACTGGAAAAGAAGGGCAGCAACGTATTGGTGTTTGTTCACGGTTACAATGTCTCGTTCGAAGACGCCGCACGAAGAACCGCTCAGATGGCGTTCGACTTAAAGTTTCCCGGAGCGCCCGTCTTCTACAGTTGGCCATCGCAAGCCAACTGGTACGGCTATCGACATGACACCGAGAATATCAAAAACAGCGTCGATCAAATCAAAACGTTTTTGACCGAGGTGGCCACCAAGTCCAACGCAACTTCCATTAACTTGGTTGCGCACAGCATGGGCAATGTCGGCCTCACTTCTGCCCTGCTCAAGATCAACGACAGCACCAAATTCAATCAGATCGTCCTGGCCGCGCCCGACATCGACGCGGAGATATTCAAGCATGATATTGCACCGAAGATCATTTCCAAGGGCAAACGAGTCACTCTGTACACCTCCAAAACGGACCTGGCGTTAATCGCCTCAAAATATTTCAATCGCGGCCCGCGCGCGGGCGACTCCGGCAGCGAATTGCTGCTCGTGCCTGGCGTCCAGACGATCGACGCGACCTCAGTCGATAGCAGCCTTTTGGGCCATTCTTACTATGGCAGTAACGTCAACGTGCTCTACGACCTTGGGCAGCTTCTCAGTGGCCAACCGATCGAGGCTCGCGATTACCTTCTCCCCAATTTGGATCCGACGCGACCGTATTGGTACTTCGCACCGCACCGCACGGCGACACGAAAATCGATTCCGACGGTACCGCTGCGAAGATAAATTCTCCTGATCCGTTGACTTGGCCGGCGGCTTGCGCTAAAGTGCCATAGTCAGCCCATGCATTTGGGCACAGTTTTTGGTTTTCCACAGTTTTGAAAAAGGGCAACAAATATGAGCAAGCGTACATTGGTTGGCGTTTTCGCAGCTTTCGCTGTCATGGCCTCGATCGGCTATGCCGCAACGAAGGTATCTTTGAAAGATGTAAAGTGTATCGTGGCCGCGGACAAGGATGCCAAAGAAGATAAATCGGCTGAATGGAAAGATGGCAAAGTCTACTTCTGCTGTGACAATTGCAAAGGCAAGTTTGATAAGGCCAGCAAGGAAGACAAGGAAAAGATGGCTCCTAAAGCCAACCATCAACTGGTCGCAACCAAGCAATACGAACAACAAGCTTGCCCGACTACTGGCGGCAAAATCGACCCAAGCACTGCGATCGATGTTGGCGGGACCAAAATCGCTTTCTGCTGCAAGAACTGCAAAGCAGATGCTGAAAAGCTTAAACCAGAAGAACAAGTAACAAAACTGTTTGGCGAAGAAGGCTTCAAGAAAGCCAAGTTCGAATTGGTCAAAGAAAAGAAGTAATTTGATTTGACTTGCCTGTTATTTCTTATTGGCAAGACGACAAAGACTCGCGTTCCCAGGCTCCGGCTTGGGAACCTGCTGTCTTAACAGCATTCGTTAGCGCCATCGCGGTTCGATAAAAACAACTCGGCAGAGCGAGGCCACCGCTCTAAACATCTTTATTGGCGTTTCGATTAATGAAAACACCGGTCGGGAGAGCGAGGCTCCTGCCGAGCTTTTCGGCCGCGAGATCGGCCCCAAGTGCTTGTGGACGCAAAATGGCCGCCCAATAAAGCTCCGCAGGAGCGTCGCTCTCCCGTTATGATGGATCGCAC
>JAYVHC010000710.1:0-2934 GCA_043771575.1 Planctomycetia bacterium | reverse complement strand
GCTGTGGAATTGAATTCCTACAGGATAGATACTTGAAGTTGCTTGCCGTCCCATGGAGTTCATTATGATTCAATCTATCGATGGGAATAGGTCCGCCAGTGTATCGCCTTCCGCTAATCGGTAATTCGTTTCTGTGAGCCGTCCTCTTCACGGAGCCAATAGCAATGTCCGATTCCAGCGATCATCGGCAAAAGTGGTTTAGCGTTATCACGCTGATTGTATGTATTGGAATTCTATGGGGGCTGCTCATGCCCGTTATTGACCACCCTGGCCCCGCCCGCAGGCCTCAATGCCTAAACAACATCAAGAACCTCGCGCTCGCGACGATCAACTTCGAAGGAACCAAGAGGCAGTACCCCGGCTACCAAGCTAGTTTTGGGACGCGAGAAGATGGCTCGGCGAAAATTGGATCCTGGGTTGTATCGCTATTGCCCTTACTGGAGCAGCAGGCACTGCGCGATCACTGGGATGATCCGACCACCAACGACGCTTGGCTGGCTGCCGTCCGCGACCAAGACAAAGAATCGCTGGCTACGTTTTATCCAACTATCAACCTCTTCAGTTGTCCTTCGGACACTTCACGACAAGCTGAGTTTGCCGGGATGAGTTACGCAGCGAATGCCGGCTTTCAATTGTTGCCGAACGATCCGGCGCTTGGGATGAAATTGTACGCGCAAGTGGAAGACGCATCAGAACGGTCGGCGATCTCGCAGCGGGCCGCCAACGGTCTGTTTGCTAACCGCTTGGGACCAGAGGTGATCGATCCGCAAACGGGGAAGCTAGCCAAGGTTTTCGGCTTTAGTGAGAAGCGCGTTCGAAGCGACGATGTGCGCGACGGAATTTCGCAAACCATTATGTTTGCAGAGAACTGCAACGATCTGAATTGGCGAGATTATTCCATCGCTGACGATTCATCACGATACCAGTTGGGTATCGTTTGGCTGTATGCAGGAAAATCGGCTAGCGCAGGTCGTCCCCAGCCGCTGGCGGTAGCCGATGACATGAGAATCAACCACGATAAACTCTTACCCGGTAGCGGACCGCGGCGGGCGCGACCTTCCGGCATGCACCAAGGCATCGTGATCGCAGCTTTCGCCGATGGTTCAACCAAACTGATCGACGAAGGGATCGACTACCATGTTTACCAATCACTGATGGCACCGCAGGATGCAACCAGCGACATACCGAATCTAAACTATGAATTGCGCGAGGAGGACTACCTGTACTAGGCGGCTGCTTAAAGTTCTACCGGCAAAATTTCCGATTGTAAAAGCCGAAATTCGTCCTGATACCGGAAATTCCGGAGACGGGGAAGCATACGCCACTGGACCACTAGAACAATTGATCGCCGATGTGCTGGCCGAGTTGGCGGTAGCTTTCAAATTGCGGCTCGTCAAAGTCCTGATCGAGTGTCGTTTGATTGGGGAAGTCGGGGTGTGTGGCGCGATAGTTCAGAAGATCTGCTGGTTCGTCGCCATCCATGGAAAGGCGAATGTAGAGCAGCCAAGATTGATTCCGGCTAGTCCAGCCGCCAGTCGCTGGAGTGCCTCGCCGCGGGAAACGAACCCGCAACAATGTGGCGTGGCAATTGGCGTTGGGAGTACCCTTGGTCGCTAATAGATCGTCGATTGAACCTAGGATCTTCGTCGCGTTTGGCGGCACTCCGAGACTTGCCAGCGCTTGTTTTGGCAGTTCCTCAAAACTGCAGCCAAAATCAATCCTGGCAATGCGAGTCAGTTCACCTAGCCCAGTCCCTTGTTGCAATCGATCGTGTCCCGCGTCGATGGCGATGATGTAGGGTATTCGCCGGCGCAACAATTCGTAAACGCCCGTGTTTTCAAAATGCCCGCCATCAGAGAGGTAAAAGTGCCTACGCCAAGGGCCACCGAAGCGACCGCGAAGTTCTGAGACCAACAAGGACTGGACAGCCAAGCATCGATAGCAACACCTCCTTAACCATTCCATTTTTGTCCGCGCAATCGGCAGATATGCGCGCTCGCCGGCCCACAATCCCGAGTCCCACCAATAGCCTAATCGCAAGTTCGCCAAGGTCACCAAGAGGGAGAAGGCCGCGCCTGAATAGCGTCCAGCTCCAGAACTAATCGCTGCCCCAGAAATTGCCATCCACTGGCGAATCGAAAGTCGTTCAACGTAAACGGGGCGGCAATCTTTGGCTACAAATGGATGCACCTGAGGGCCATTGACGATCGGTGAAACCAAGATTCGCTGCTCTACCCTGCCGCCCCACAGCGAGTGCCAATCGAGCGAGATACTCACACCCGCCGGGCCAATTGCCATATTCTCACCTTGGCGATCGCGCAATCCTCGCTGCGATGCGACATCGACTGTTTCGTTTACTGTGACGTTGAACAGATGAAGTGGTCCACCCACAACGTGGGGTTGATAGTTATCGTGTGCGACGTCATCGCCTTCGATCACGGTCGTCACATCACCGCCTCGCGATTGTCGCTGGCGGGCCGGATTGACAGCGCCTAGAAACACCCTCGCAAGTCTGGCGGCGTAGATTGCAAATGGCCCGCTGCGGTTGACGAACGGGAGGGCTTCGCGATGGCCCAAAATGAAACTGACTACGATTGCAAGAACTGTCGCCCCTAATCCGACGTAATAGCTACTGCCATTGCCGAAGGACGCGTGGGAAATAAACGCCACCATGGCTAGCGGTAGAACCGTGCCTACCAATACCATGATCGTGTTCATCAAGTACGGTACTCGCGCCAACGTATTCAAAAATGACTTGGGATGGTCCTCGCGCGTCGACAGGATTCCTGCAATCGCTCGCATTATCGGAGCGGCGGCTAGAAAAGGCGTTGTAAGTAAGCCCACCCGCGTTACGACATTGCTCCACGTCAGATCGTCTCGGATAAACAGCCCCGATAGCCTATACCCCAATACATTGATGAATCCAAGAGTCAT
>JAYVHC010000709.1:0-1687 GCA_043771575.1 Planctomycetia bacterium | reverse complement strand
GTCGAAGCTGGATTCCGTGCCGGTTTGGATGAGTTCAAAAAGGGGTACAAGCCAGTAGCATAGGCCGCCCGCCTGTGAACACCCCGCGTAACATAGGCTCGAGTCCTGTGTGGCGTTCAAATTAAAGCTCTCACATTTGAGATTTCAAATTTGAGATCTAAAGCGGTAGACAGTGACGTAAGCTAAATTCCCCGGTTCAACAAGGACCTTTGATTCCATGGCCAACACTCGAGCGCTGGATAAGCGACGAAAATCGATTCGAAACATCCGCAAAATTACGCGGACGATGGAGTTGATCGCTACTGCGCGGTTCAAGAAAGCCATGGATCGCGCTGCGGCAGCGAACGATTACACTCAGCGTATTACCCAGATCGTCCGCGACTTGGCGGCCGCTGGTTTGGAAGTTTCCCATCCCTTGTTGGCCGAACGAACGGAAGTCAATTCGTCAACGATGCTGATGCTGACTAGTAACCGCGGTTTGTGCGGTGGTTACAACGGTTCAGTGATTCGCGCCGCCATGCTGCGTCGCACGGAACTGGGCGAAGGAGAAAAGAAGTTTGAAGTCAGTGGCAAACGCGGTATCTCAGCCATGAAATTCCGCAACGTCAATCTCGACGCAAGCTACACCCAATTCGAAGATCGCCCAGCGTTCGAAGAAGTATCGATCATCGCCGACCGATTGATGGAAGAGTTCATTTCCGGGCGCATGGATCGTTTGGAAGTTGTCTACACAAAATTCATCAGCATTTCGAAGCAGGTCGCGGTGGCGGAAACCTTGTTACCGTTTTCACAACCCGCTGCTTCAACGCCAGCGTCTGGTGCAGCCAGCGGCGGAGGCGGAAACGCCGACTACGAATTCCTTCCCTCAGCTGGCTCGATCCTTGAAGAAGTTGTTCCCGCTAGTTTCCGCGTGAAGCTATTCAAGTGCTTTTTGGATGCTGCTGTGAGCGAACAGATCGCGCGCATGGTTGCAATGAAGAGCGCCACCGAAAACGCCGGCGATATCATCAAGCAACTTTCGAGAACGTACAACCGCGCCCGTCAGTCAAAAATCACGCAAGAAATTATGGAAATCATCGGCGGCGTCGAAGCCCTCGAAAACTAGAGTGTGCCTCTGACGCTCCGCCGTCGCGATCAAACTAACTAGCCCGACGCGCAAGCGAGGGAAACCTGCTTTAAAACGAAACATTTAAACAGTCCCTCGCTACACGCTGGGTTACACAACCACGACAACCGAACACAACTAAATTTAAGAACAACCTCTGAGGATTAACCCGATGTCGACTTCCACAGCAACCAATGTGGGCCGAATCACGCAAGTTATCGGCTCGACGTTTGACGCAGAATTTTCCGACGGCCATTTGCCCCCGATTTATAACGCGGTACAAATCAAGTCGACCGAAAAAGGTATCAACATTGACTTGACCGGTGAGATCCAGCAGCATCTCGGCGGCAATCGCGTGCGCTGTATTGCTCTGGGTAGCACCGATGGTTTGCGTCGTGGCCTCGAGTGTGTCGATACTGGCAAGCCGGTTTCGGTGCCTGTCGGCAAAAACATTCTGGGTCGCGTATTCAACGTGCTCGGCAAGCCTGTCGATAAGCGCGGTGATGTGCAAGCCGACGATTACTGGTCCATCCATCGACAAGCTCCGCAGATCGATCAGTTGTCAACCAACACGGAAGTTTT
>JAYVHC010000708.1:0-6785 GCA_043771575.1 Planctomycetia bacterium | reverse complement strand
TTCGATAGGCAATCTCGCCACTGCAGGTGTAGGTGGTAGGTAACGGCGAGTCTCTTCGATGATTGTGTCGTTGCTAGCTATCGATTGAAACGTCTCGGGGGGCAGTTCCTTTACAACCTTCGGTTCGGTGAACTCGAGCAGCATGCTGAGCCGAGTGCCGCTTTGAATGCCAGTCAGACTCTCTTCGCGAGCTTGTTCGACTTGATAAAGCCACAACGGAAATGGGTCACCTTTGCCGAGCGCGATCCGAACTTTGGTGGGCAGCAAACCCGATTTGCTTGTTGCGTACAACAACTGGTCGACTTCGGCGAGCGCGCGTACCGGCGGTGGCTCAGTCGCCAGTTCGCCACTCAGCCACCAGACGTCAATCTCGTCAAGCCGGCCGGCTTGAATATGGGTCCAGGTGTACTGCTGAACCAGTTTTCGCAATACTTCGGCTTGGCCGCCAACTGCCAAGTACATGGCGATAACGGGATCTTCCAGCGACGCGGTGGTGATGGGACCGAGGTACTCGCGGATGCGGTACAAGTCGACGCGACTCCGCTTCGAATCGTCGCCAACATGCTCGGTCCAGTACATGACGCGACCGTCGCTGACTTGAATGAGCGTATTGATTCGTTCGTCAGTGGCCAGACGCACATGCATCTTTAACTGGCCACTCCCCTGCCCTGCATGCGCGTAGGTTCCAATGCTGACCAATTGCTTATCGAGCAGCGAAGTTCGCTGGCGTATTTTGCAGGTTACGGACGGTCCCCACACCGCTTGACGGAGCGCGTTGTGCATGAGCAGAGTCCCGGTTTCGTGAGCGGGCGGTGTGGCTGGAATCGGAGCGGGCATTGGTCGTTCCGGCTCACCTATCGGCATTGGGATTTGAGCGCCAACTCTGGCGACCCAAGCTGCGCAGAGCAACCAAGCGGTCGATTGGATAGCTATCAAAGACCAGGCAAAATACACCCTTTTGGAGAAGTTATGGTCGATCGCGATGGGCAAGATGGTCCACCTAGTTCGGTTATGCCGAATTTGTCAAAGAAACCGATGAAGTTAGGCCGAACATAAAGCCACGGAGGCTTGATGTCGCGCTCAGTTGGCGTTGCATCGAACTAATGAACGGGACAAACCTGGGCGGCGGATTCTAGTCAACCAGCGTCCACCCCGTCCAGGTGAAATGACTGCCCTTAGCCCGCAAAGGCCTGGGGAGATCCATCACTAGTAGCCAATCCATCCGTCGAGCGTAGCTAGGCGGATGTTAAAGACTCACTCAGGATCGTTTCGAAGGCGGCAGCAAACGGACAGAACTCCGGGAGCTGCCAAACAAGGGGGTAAAGCATGAAAATGCGTGTTTTCCTAGCAACACTAGTTGTGGTTGCCGCAGGCTACCTGACTGGATGCACCCCGGTGCGACACAACCTGCCGCCCGCTCAGCAATTGCTAGAGCCAGGCCCAGGTGTAGGTGGCCCCGGACCTGGAGTTCTCGGAGGTGCGGATGTAATGCCCGCTTCTGCTGCAATGGCCATGGGAGGTATGGGCGGCATGGCCGGCGGTGACGGGTGCGTCGCTTGCTCTGGCGGTGCGGGAAGCGGGATGGGAGATGGCGGTATGATGGGCATGGGCCCGGGACCCGCCGTTCAAATCCTCTTCAATCGTCCCGAGGGAATGCAAATTCTCTATGACATTATAGGTGACGGCACGTTTACTAGCGAACCGCTGTATGTGCCAGGCCGACTTGAATTTCCACAAGGTGGAATCTATCGCCTGAAGCTGACCAACATTCAGGGAAAAGAAGGCGTCGAGTTGTATCCGACAGTCGAAGTTGCCAACGGCGGCCCACGCACCGGCGCTTACCTAGCTCACAATGCAATTCCAGTACAGTTCACGACGGATGACTTCGAGCAGGTGCTTTCGGGCAATTTTGTAACCAAGGTCATCTACTTGCCAGATCCAGAATTCCAAGGCGATACGCTCGTCGGTGTGGATGTGCTCGTGAGCAACCGTATCGATCCAGGCCTCGACCCAATTATCGAAGCCGACCGTCGCGGAGCAATCCTGGCGATCGTTCGCTTAGGTAATAAGGACATTGAATTGGCAGGTGTTGGTGGCGGCGGTTTGGCAATGGGAGGTGGCATGGCCATGGTGTGCGGTCCGGATGGCTGCATGCTGCCTGGCGGTGTGCCTGCTTCGCTACCTGGCTATGTGGCGGGTGTTTCGGCTCCTCAATACGGCATGACCTTTACAGGTACACCGATTGGACTGCCCGGACCACCTCACATTCCGCTAGGTTCGCCAGCGGGCCTCAAGAAGCACACGATGAGCAATCACACCAAGATGCACATTCCAGATCCAGTGGACCACATGAAAATTCATGTGCGTCAAACTCCTGGACAAAGCTATCCGCAACCTGCTAGCCGCGCTTACATCCACGAGCAGAACATCCATCCAGGTGTTCCAACCGGCAAGCCAGCGTACATGCGTCACAGTCAGTCAGTCGGTGCTCAGGAGGCCGCTTACTGCCCTCCGCAGTAACCTGAATCGCGAATCCATCCAACTCTTCTCAATGAGAAGAGGGATGGGTCGCAGCAAATGAATCAGAACACTCTATGCTGGCCAACGCAGCCTGGAGTCAGAAACCAACCCCCCGTTCGGTTGAACAATCAACTGCATCGGAGACTGATAAACGTGAATGAGTGAGGCGGTTGGGTGCAGGTTGTACCCGACCGCTTTTTCCCATCCCGCGAATAGAGTGCATGGTGGCCAATGACCAACGCAAAAATATGGAACAAAAAGGCGAATGCTGGCGCGGCTGGCTTCGCTGGTTGGTTGAGCCGCTGCGGAATCGCCCTGGCAGCAATCGCAGGCGCGCTCCCCTCCCCTGCCCTGCTCGCTCAAGTCACACAACTTCCAAATGTTCACTACTTCTTGGATGCTAAAGGCGAACCCGGTGTAGTTGCCGGCGCAGCCATCGCTCGCCGCGTCCCTGGAGTCGGCACTTACCAAGCCGTCGAAGTTTCGGGCCCCAAGGGAGTTCAAGTCGCATTGGCTCGAGATGGCCAATTCCTACACACCCTCGAAGCGCCTGTAAAAGTCGGCATGATCGTGGGCGCAGTCTACCGCGTCCGAGTAACCGGAATTCCATTCCGCACTGGCGAAGAACTCTATCCTACGATTGAAGTGATTGACCGCGTGCATGCACCCACGGGACGCGAACATCGCTTCCCAATTCCTGTGGTGCTTGACGAGGGCGACTTGCGAGCCGCTCTCGATGGCGCTCTCGTGACACGAGTGATCTATCTCGAAGACAATGAACTCGCCGAACCAGTCGCCACGAAGCCCGACACGCAATCGGTGCTGGACGTCAGTCCGATGGATAACGCACTCAAGGCGGCTGATCAATTGGGGCGGCCCGTGGCCATTCTCCGAATTGGTTCACGCGTTCCCACCAACCTGCAAGGCGACCTGACAGAATTTCTCTACGGTTGTCCACCTTGGATCCCCGTTGCTACAGCTCCATCACGACCAGCAATGGTTGAAAAAGGACTGTGGCCAGAAACGATCCCAATGGAACCCAGCAAGCTACGCAATGAGCCACCGGAAAACATTGAACCGCGCTTACCTAAGACATGGTAGCCAGTTTGCTCAACGTCCGGTCTACGATACAAAAGCGAAGGAAGCACGCATGAGTCGACTTAATCCTGGCCGCTCCGCTGAGAACGCAGTGCGTACTCAACTTCGCCACAATGGGGTTCGTTGGACAGGCGGACTTCACGCCGCAGTCCTTGTCGTTTGTAGTGCTGTCGTTTGTAGTGCTATCGGTTGCAGCTCCGTCGGTGGCGGGAATCTACTGAACAATCCGCACAAATTGCAGCGTCAAACCTCCACCGCACCTGTCGCAATGTCACTGCGCGACGATGCGCCCAGAGCGCTGGCGACTCCTAAGCGGGAAATCGCTCAAGTTAACTATCAAGAACCCGTCGCAGCCAAGTCAGGGCTACCAGTCGCTGCGCTAGTGCCACAGGATGCCACAACGGCCTCGTTTCAAACTGTCGACGGCTGCTCACCCACAGGTGGTCCAAATTGCAGTTGCATGGCCGGCAGCGAAATGGCTTGTATCCCTAGCGCGGGGCAACCGTTAGTTGATGAGCAAGAATATCTGTTTGATGGTGGTGATCTAGATCCCGCACTGGTCGTTCGTAAGGACGCAACCGTAGCCGGACTCAATCCCAGCGATACGATTGCGTATTACGAGACTTATGACGGGAAATTATGTGTGACTCCTACAAACCGAGTGCCAATCTATGCACCGCGCTTTGGAGCCGTTCGCCAGGTCACTGGCATCGTCCTTACCGAACAGGCGTTAGCGACTGAACGAATACTTGCACCGGTGTCGCCAAGCCGCTTTGAGGACAAGAATTTGGTTTCCTCGATGACGCAGCCCGTCGCGCCTCTGGGCGAAGAATCCGTTAGTTTAATTGATGCGTTTCGCGACCGAAATCTCGGCGTTCCCTTGGCTCAAGTCTTGCCACCGCATCGTATGAGCGACGCGATTGTACCGTTCGAAGCGATCGATTTCTTCCGCACCGGGATACTCAAGCATGAAGATATTCCAGTCTTAGGACAATACCTTCAGAACGCCAAGGCCTGGGAATCGCCAGAAGCGGTTGAGGTCCTTATCGACGGCCAAGAAGCGGCGATTGCAATTGACATCAAACAGGCACAGGATGTTCACGTCTACGAAATGCCACCTGGAAAATGCTCCCTTCGAATCTGCAAAGCGGCATCCCATATGATTGCCAATTCGGGGGATCAAATCACCTTTACCATCAGATTCGACAATATCAGCACTCAGCCCGTTGAAAAACTCGTGATATTGGACAGTCTAACGCCTCGCCTGGAGTATATTCAAGAGAGTCAGCAAAGCAGCATTGCACCCGCGCCTGAGTTTTCCTCTGAACCCAACGAAGTCGGTTCAACGGTTCTTAAATGGGAATTCAAGTCCTCGCTCAAACCCGGTGACGGTGGTGTATTACACTTCCGCTGCCTTGTACGCTAGGCGATGTTGTTGGCAGAGAGTATCCAGAGTTTTTAGATGGCCAAAAAACCGGTAGATGGATGCATAGCACCCACCTTCGAAAAGATTCAATACATGGCCTCATGATGGGCGTGGCTATCAGCGATGCACTGGGCTTTCCGCGCGAAGGCTTGGAACGTCGTACCGCCCTGAAGATGTTCGGAAGTCCGAAGCTAGTGTATCGATTACTTCCGGGCCTGGGCATCTACAGTGACGACACCCAGTTGATGCTGATGGCTGCTCAAGCCCTGTTACGATCGCGCAGTGAATGGCGACCCTTTAGTCGTTCCTACCACAGTCGATTGGCGTGGTATCCACTCAGCCTGCCCGTAGGCGCTGGCAAAGCGACTCTCCTAGCCGCCTTTAAGAGTTGGTTACGCATGACGGGTTTGCCAAGCGGCTGCAAATCGGCTGGAAACGGACCGGCAACGCGAGCGATTTTTCTGACCCTGGCGCTACATGGGACGGACCACCGTATCCCCAGGTGGATTGAGGATTCAACGCGTCTGACGCACACAGACCCGCTGGCCTTGGACGGTTGCCTCGTGCTTTCGCGACTTGCTCAAGTAGCTGGGACAACGAAAACGATCGATCGATTGGATAGTTTGCAGAAGGCGATCGCTGGCAGCAAAGAAGCCGCGATTCGCGACAAGCTCACCGAACTGGTTCCATTTCTCAACCAGTCGCGTAGCCCCAGTGCCGTTGCAAGGCATTTCGGTTGGGATCGTGGCATCAGCGGTTTCATTGTGCCGACCACCGTGATGGCCACCTACTGTTTCCTGCGTTATCCCACCAACTTTGAACATGCGGTCCGGTCAGCGATAAGACTTGGTGGCGATAGCGATTCCGTAGCTGCAATTGTTGGGGGCTTAGTTGGCGCCCATATCGGTTATAAAAAGTTGCCAATGGATTTGGTCAAACGAATCAAAGTATTTCCCCACGATGCAGAATGGATCGCGGAAATGGCCGAACGGCTTTCGCATTGGCCGCATGGCGTGGATGATCTGCATTTTGCGCCCGCGCTGCCGTCTAACCCGCTGATGCAGTTGTTACGCAATTTGTTAATCTTGCTGTTGGTAATCATTCATCTTTTACTGCGAACGCCGTTTGTGTTGCTAGCTTGGTTTACGCCACATCGCAAACCCTACAAAAAACGCTAAACTGCGACACTTTACGGTTGAAGTCTAGGCGTCACCGTGGAAGCAAATTAGCGCTCTGTCCACATTAGATTTTTGGTGTTGGGGAGGGCGAAGCTCCTGCTGAACCACTCGGAAAAGGCTCGGCAGGAACCTCGCCCTCCCGTTGACGCGAACCTAGCGTTTTAGTTCGGATAGTGCATTAGTCAGCTTAATGAGTAAACCACCATCGCTCGGAAGCTAAACAAATACAATGTCTCGAAAGAGGATAATACGACTGGCTGCGCAGGCCGTTGTGCTGCTGATCGTTATCTTTGGGATCGTACATAGCGGTCGCAAAGCAGCCTTACAGCTCTCATCACAGCGCACGGAACTCGCCGCTAAGGCGGCGCTCGCGGAGGCCGCCGCCCTCGGAGCAAGCGACCCAACCGAGCGCGAGCAACTTCGTATCGAAGCCGATCGTTTGCGTAACGCGGTTGACCGATTTTGGCACGCTTCACCCTTGTTGCTAGTCGCTTCAGGCTTGTGTTACGCCATTGGAATGCTGCCCGCAAATTGGTACTGGCGGCAGTGCCTGTTGACCATGG